>DASSZK010000024.1:0-2993 GCA_035702845.1 Acidimicrobiales bacterium | reverse complement strand
GATGTGCACGCACGTCGGTGTCATGCACAAGGGCAAGCTGTTGGCCCAGGGCACCATGGAGGACTTCCTTGCCAGCGCCTCGCCGAAGCTCAGGGTGGGTTGTGACGACCCCGAGCGTGCGCTGGAGGTGCTGCGCGCCGCCGGGGCACAGTCGGAGAGCAAGGGAGAGGAGCTGGTGGTGAGCCTGGAGGATATACAGCCCGAGCAGGTTTGCCGCCATCTTGTGAACGCAGGCATCGGCGTGCGCCTCCTGGTCCCCGAGCAGCGTTCCTTGGAGGATGTTTTCGTGGGGATGACCGGGGAGGGTTTCGATGTTGCGGGCTGAAGCGAGCGCCCTGTTGCACCGTGCCCGTTCCTGGGCCCTGTTCGCTTTGCTGTTCGCCTTCCCTGTCTTTTTGGCTATCGCCGTGTCAATCTCCGGTGGGCCGCGCGACGGCAATGGCCCCACTTTCCTCGACCGGGCTTCTCACAGCGGTGTCTTTACTGCACTTGCTGGGTTGGTCGTGATGATGCCGTTTTTCATACCACTTTCTGTTTCGATCGTGGCAGGCGACTCGATTGCGGGCGAGGCCAACATGGGGACGCTGCGTTACCTTTTGGTCCGGCCGTCCGGCCGGGGGCGGCTCCTCGCCGCAAAGGCGGCGATCGTGGCCGGTTTTTGCATAGTCGCAGCGCTAATCGTCGTCATAGCCGGTCTTCTCGCCGGCGTCGTTCTGTTTGCCCACGGGCCTGTCGTCACATTGTCGGGGACAACCGTGCCCTTCCTGGACGGGGTCGGCCGGACCTTCTTGTCAGCGCTCGTCGTCGGTGCGTCGATGTGGGGGATAGCGGCTATCGGGCTTTTCATTTCCACCGTTACCGACGTCCCGATAGCGGCCATGGCGATAACCCTGGGCACGGTGATCTTCTCCGCCATCCTTGATGGCATAAGCCAGGTGTCGTTCCTGCACCCATGGCTCTTCACCAACTACTGGACCGCCTTCACAGACCTAGCGCGCGACCCGATGCGCTGGCACCTCATCTGGAAGGACCTGGTCCTGCAGGCCGGCTATGTGGCGGTGTTCGGTACCGCCGCCTGGGCGCGCATGACTACGCGCGACGTCCTGGCGTGAAGCTTTGCCGCTACCGGCCGCCAGGCGATGGCGACCGGGCCCGGCACTATGCCCGCTGCCCCCATTATTCCCGGTGCCCCCGGTATGCCCGCTGCCCCGTCACGTTCGCTGCCACAGCCTGATGCCGCCCAATATCCCGGCCGTGTTGTCAGCCAGGCTCACGTCGGGAGGCAGGTCGAAGGTCACGTGGCGCGAATTGCCGCCCCCGATGTAGCAATGGTCGAAGAACATCAGGTTGCGTAGTACGTCTATGGTGCGCGCGACCCGCGAGTTCCACTTTTTGTGGCCTACCCGCCGGCGCGCCTCGTCGCCCAGCACCTCGTTGTAGCTCGAGCCGTCCTTCCATAGAGGGTGGTGGGCGAGTTCGAGATGTGGGGCGAGCTTCCCGTGCCAGAAAAGCGCTGTGCCAACTCCGGTGCCCAAAGTGACGACGAGCTCGAGGCCCTTCCCGGTTACGAGGGCTGAGCCTTGGACGTCGGCGTCGTTAGCCACCCGGCAAGGCCGGCCGAGCTTGCCGGCAAGGGCGCCTTGGAGGTCGAAGTGGTCCCAGGCCTTTTCCAGCTCGGCAGTGGGCTTGCCTCCGGGGCCGTCCGGTGAGACGAAGTGGGGGGCGGAGATTATTCGGCCTGTCCTTACCATGCCGGGGAACCCGGCAGAGATGCGCTGGAACTCCGGCAGGCCCTCCGTCAGTTGCGCCAGGGCGTCGACGAGCTGGTCGGGGTGGAGAGGGTAGGGGGTCGGGACGCGGACGGGCTCGTGAAGGAGCTCGCCGTGGCTGGCAAGGACCGATGCCTTGAGGCCAGTGCCACCGATGTCAAACGAGAGCGTGCGTAGGTTCGGCCCACTGTGGTCGACCACACCGGGCTGTGCGCCACCGGTGATTGGGGCACCGGTGATTGGGGCACTGGTGATTGGGGCACTGGCGATTGCGGCACCCGTTATGGCTGGGCCGGCGCTCTGCCCGGAGGGCGTTGCGCTATCGGCAGCGTGCTGCTCAGACGGCTTGGCGGTCGATCTGGAGCGCTTGGTGCGGCTACCGGCCTTCGGCATCAGCGCAACCATACACGGGATTTGCCGAGCTTTCTTCCGGGGAGTGCAGCTCCCAGGGTTCGGACCTTAGCCGGGGGGGAATCCCATTTACGTCGCCGTTGGTTGTGACGATCCATGTACTAAGACCCATCTACCAGCAAAGGCACGACAATGAGCACACGGGACAGGGTGAAGCTCACGGCTCATGAGCGCCAGCAGATCGCAGGGATGGAAGCCGCGTTGGCGGCCTCAGACCCGGCGCTGGCGCAGGTGTTGAAAGGGGAGGAGGGGCAGGCTCCGGCGCCCGCACCTTCGACCTCTTCCACCAGACAAAAACTGGCGTCCCGTTTGCGAAAGCGTGCCGGGTCGACCGGGCCGGCGCCAACCAGCGTTCCCCGGTCGAGCCGCACGGCGCTCTGGTCCCGAACGGTGTCCCGGGCGTGCGCCCGCTCGCTGGTCTGGTCCTGGACCGGGCTCGTACTAGTGCTGCTCGGTGCCGCGCTCATTGGCACCGGCGCGGGGTTGGTCAACCTCAACTGGCTGAGCGTGCCCGGCGCCGCCATGGTCGGTGTGGGCTGCGGCCTCGGGATAATGGCCGTGCGCCGGTCCAGGGTCATGCGTCAGGGCGCCTCGCCAGCGCGGGCGCTGCCTGAGGCGCACCCGGGGGCCAGCACCTACTCGGGCTGAACCATCAGACCGCGGGAGGACCAGTATCTGGTCGTGTCAGGCCAGTCGTGTCAGGCCAGTCGTGTCAGGCCAGTCGTGTCAGGCCAGTCGTGTCAGGCCAGTCGTGTCAGGCCAGTCGTGTCAGGCCAGTCGTGTCAGGCCAGTCGTGTCAGGCCAGTCGTGTTA
>DASSZK010000018.1:0-5258 GCA_035702845.1 Acidimicrobiales bacterium | reverse complement strand
GGCCACCTGCACCGGCACTGGGACGCCTGAGATAGTCAGCTTCCCGGCCCAGACGGCGCAGTACATCAGGGTGACGTTGACCCAGGCCTATTCGTCTAATTGGTGGTCGGTAGACGAGCTGGACCTCTACAACGGCAGCGGCACGACTACGACAACGGCTGCGGCGACCACCACGACCGCGGCCACCACGACGACCACTACTGCCACAGCCAATTGCGCCGGCTCCACTTCAGGGGAGACCCAGTTAAACGAGTCCTCGTTCACGGGCAGTTCGTCGACTTCTGGATCGACCGGGCCGCAGTACCCCATCAGCAACGTCCTCGCCGGTTCCAGCTCGGGCCGCTTCACCACTGGTGCGGCTCAGGCCCCGGGGATGAACTATGAAGTCAACATGGGCTCGGCGCAGACCTTCAATGAGATCGGCCTCAACGCTCCGGACTATGCCGGCGACTACCCGAGGGGTATCAGCGTGCAGGTTTCCACCAATGGTTCCACTTGGACCACGGTTGCCACCTGTAGCCCCAGCTCGTACCCGGTCACGGTGAGCTTCCCGAGCCAGACGGCCCAGTACGTCCAAGTCAACCTTACGGCGAGCACCAGCCCGAGCTGGTGGTCTATCGAGTACTTCTATGTGAGGAGTTGACGAAACGGGCTCGTAGATGATCGATGGGGCGGTGGTGGAACGTCAACCACCGCCCCATCTGTTGTACTCCTGAACACAGCGAGGATCGCTTCTTCCAGCTGGTGGCGCGGGGAACTGGGGAAAGCGTTCCCTGTGCGGCCGGCAACTATGTCCTTGTATCTGGACCAGGCGCCGGTACGAGTCCCAAGCGAACCGCTCGTCCCCTGACAGCTTGGCTAAGCCTGCAACCGTGTCGTCGTTCAGGCCGATGTCGAGGACGGTGTCCATCATGCCGGGCATCGAGAACTTGGCGCCGCTGCGGACTGAGACCAGGAGCGGGCGGTCAGGGTCGCCGAGGCGGCGGTCCATGGCCTGTTCCAGGCGTCCGAGATGCTCGTCCATCTCCTGCGCCAGCCCCGAGGGCAGCGAAGCGTTGGCGAGGTAGTAGCGGCAGGCTTGGGTGGTGATGGTGAACCCGGGAGGGACAGGGAGCCCGAGCACTGTCATCTCGGCGAGGTTGGCGCCCTTGCCCCCAAGAAGGTCGAGCATCTCCTTGTTCCCTTCAGCAAAGTCGTACACGTACTTTTCCATCGCCCCTCCTTTTGGAGCCGGCCGTCAACGGCCTGGCGTCGAGGTGACGCCTGTCACTGAGGCGAGTATCCGGCGCTACGGGTCAGACAGTTAGGGCAATTGGGCCCAAGCCCGCGGACTTTGGTAAGACCCGCGGACTTTGGTAAGCGCGGTGCGCAGGGCCCGAGGACCGGGCTCAAGGGGAGGGTTACGCGCGTTACGGCTCAGCCCTACAAGGAAACGGTCGCTCCTGAAGCGGCTGAGCTCCGGGCAGCGCTGAGCACCCGTACGTCAGCCAAGGCTGACCAGGGGTCGCAGGGGTGGCGACGTTCGCCGCTTTCAACCAGATGCCTGAGGGACCGTAAGGCGTTGCGAAGAGCGTCTGCCGCCTCAAAATGACCCTCGGGCCGCAGGCGCACGCCCTGAGCCCCGTAAAGGACGAGCTGGCTGGTCGTTGCCGCTTGGGGCATGGTCAGGCTGAGCGACACGGTGCTCACCGGGCCTAGAGCGTCCTCGTCGCCCGTGGCCTTGCCATGGTCCCCAACCGAGTGGCCTAGGAGGAGGTGGACCGTGTCCGACCCCGTCGGCCCTTGGCGTGCGGTAACGGAGCGGACCGGGCCGAGCAGGGGAACCACGCTGCCCAAAGCGTGAGGGCCGATGTCCCAGAGGGCGCCGTGCTCGCGGCGCCACTGCGAAGTTGAGTAGGGGTTGCCCGCTTGAAAGATGCTGGCGTAGTGGACCAGGTGGGCGCTGTGCCAGGGGCCCGCTTGCGACGCGGCGCGCAGCCATTCGTCTATCTCAGGACGGAAGCGGCTCGTGACGAAGACGAGGCACGCGACCCCGGCTTGGTCTACCGCCGCCACCAGGGCCTCGGCCTTTTGGACTGAGAGTGCCAACGGTTTTTCGAGGAGTAGGTGGCGCCCTGCTCGTGCCGCACGAGCGGCGAGGTCCGCCTGCACGTCAGGGGGCACGGCCACTGCCACGGCTTCCACGTCTCCCAAGAGCTCGTCGTAATCCGCGTAGCCCTTGGCTCCAAGGTGTTGGGCGATGCCCGCCACCTTCGCCAAGTCTCTGCCCCACACTCCCACGAGCTCGGCGTCGGGCGAAGAGGCGAGCGCAGTGCCGTGGGTGTGCAATGCCCAATAACCAGTACCAACAAGACCGAAGCGAAGGCGAGCCACGCCACCAATCCTGGCGCCAGGGCGCCTCGGGTACAAAGCAGGGATGTTGAGGGCCCTTTATGCTCGGACTCGTGCGCTCCAAAGTGCTGACGATCCCCAACGGCCTCACCGCCCTGCGTATTGTGTGCCTCCCCGCTTTCGCTCGTTTGGCACGCAGGCCCGAACGGCGAGGCCAGGCGGCGGTGGTGCTGGGGCTGTTGGGCATAACGGACGGGCTGGACGGCTACATCGCCAGGCGCTTCGACCAGGGCAGCGACCTCGGTAAGGTCGCCGACCCCTTGGTCGACCGGGCGTTCGTGGTGACCGCCATGAGGGCGGCACTGGCCACCGGTGCTGTGCCACGGTGGCTGGCTTTGACCGTCGGCGCTCGGGAGGTGACGGCAGCGGCGGGAGCTGGGGTGGCGGCGCTGACGGGGCAGGAACCGCTCCAGGTGAGCCGGCTGGGCAAAGCCGGCGCATTCGCCATGATGGCCGCCTTCCCGCTGTTCATCTTGGGCACCGTGCCCCGTTGGCACCTGGCTCGCAGGTTTGCGTGGGTGTTCGCCCTTGCGGGGCAGGCGTGCGCTTGGGCGGCGCTTGCCGGGTATGTAAGGGCCTTCCTCGGCGGCAAGCGCGTATGAAAGCCGTCATCATGGCGGGTGGTGAGGGGACCCGCCTGCGGCCGCTGACTTACAACCAGCCCAAGCCGATGATCCCGATGGCCAACAAGGCGCTTATGGAGCATGTGATAGCTCTTTTGCGCCGTCATGGCTTTTCCGACATCGTGGTAACGGTTGCTTTTCACGCCAATACCATCCGCAATTATTTCGGCGACGGCTCAGAATTCGGCGTCCACATGGTTTACGCCACAGAGGAGCACCCCCTGGGTACGGCGGGCTCGGTACGCAATGCCATGCGTGAGCTCCGCGAGCCGTTCCTTGTGATATCAGGAGACGTGCTCACCGACATCGACCTGGGTGCTGTCGTCTCCTACCATGACGAGCACAAGGCGCTGGCGACGATCGCCCTGCGAGCCATGCCCAACCCGTTGGAGTTCGGGATAGTGATGACAAACCCCGACGGGACGGTGGACAGGTTCCTTGAGAAGCCGACTTGGGGCCAGGTCTTCTCAGACACCATCAATACCGGCATCTACGTGCTGCAGCCAGAGATATTCGACTACATACCGTCAGGCGTCGCGGACTTCTCGTCCGATGTCTTCCCTCGTCTATTGGAGCAAGGGCCCTTGCTCTACGGGTACGTCACCGACGGCTATTGGGAAGACATCGGCACCTTGGAGGCGTACGCGCGCGCACATCAGGACATCCTCGATGGACGCGCACAGGTCCAAGTGCCCGGCTTTGCCATGAGCCAGGGGATATGGCTGGGCGAGGGAGCCGAGGTCGATCCTGCGGCCGAGATAAAGGGGCCGGCGATAATCGGCGATTACTGCAAGGTGGAGGCGGGTGCGTGCATAGGCGAGTACTCGGTCCTCGGCCGCAACGTGCGCGTCGGCCCTGACAGCCATCTGGAACGTACCGTCGTGCACGACAATGCCTATCTGGGCGCGGGCGTGCGCCTGCAGGGGTGCGTTGTCGGCCGGGGCAGCGACCTGCGGCGCGGGGCGCGCCTCGAGGACGGCGTAGTGATAGGCGACGAGTGCTTCATTGGTGAGCACGCCGTTGTGCACCCGGGTGTAAAAGTCTTCCCGTTCAAGACCGTGGAGCACGGGGCGATCGTCAACTCTTCGATCGTCTGGGAATCCCGTGGCCCGCGCAGCCTTTTTGGCCGGTCGGGCGTTTCTGGCCTCGCCAACGTCGACATCTCGCCCGAGCTCGCTGTCCGTTTGGCGATGGCATACGCCACCACGATGCCCAAGGGCGTACGGGTTGCCGTTTCCAGGGACGCCAGCGGGGTGGCGCGGATACTCGAGCAGGCAGTTGTAATCGGGCTCAATGCAGCTGGGGCGAACGTGGTGGATCTCGACGTTGCCACGGTCCCTGTCACCCGCTTTGCTGTCGGCAATGAGGCTTGCGCCGGAGGGGTCACCGTCCGCCTGTCACCCGAGGACCCCCAATCGGTCGTGTTGAGGTTCTTTGACCGCGACGGCATCGACGTACCCGAGGTGTCGCAGCGCAAGATCGAGAGGATTTATTACCGCGAGGACTTCCGGCGCTGCCTGGGCTCGGACACGGGCGATGTCTTCTACCCTTCCCGAGCACAAGAACGCTACGCCAACGTCCTGCTTTCCACGGTCGATGCCGAGGCCATCCGCAACGCCCGTTTCAAAGTGGTGCTCGATTACGCCTTCGGGGCGACGTCGTTCGTAATGCCCTTCGTCCTTGGTCGCCTGGGCGCCGAGGTGCTTTCCGTCAACCCGTATGCCACTACCTACGAGTCCGCTGTATATGACCGCTGGGAGCATGCCCGTTCTGTAGCCGGGCTGGTACGTAGCGCAGGCGCACATCTCGGGGCCGTGCTGTCGCCCGACGGGGAGCGATTGAGCCTCATTGACGACAAAGGCCGCGCACTTTCAGACACCGAGGGCCTGTTGGCGCTGTTGTCGTTGGTGCTCGGCCATTACGGGAGCGACGGTGGCCCACGGGCGCCCACCGAGCGCTGGGCGACGTTGCCTGCTGGTTCCCAGTTGTCCGGCGCCCAGTCGTCCGGCGCCCAGTCGTCCGGCCCCCAGTGGTTGGGCCCGGAAGGGGTAGGTCGTCAAGGGGGGGGCCGCTACGCCGCGGGCCGCGACCAAGCTCAGCCGGCGGTTACCCTGCCTGTGTCAGCACCCGAAGCCGCTCGCCGCATGTGCGAGCGATGGGGGCTACCCGTACTTTGGGCGAAGCTCTCCGTGTCGCATTTGATGGAGGTCTCGTCTGGGCCGGGGATGTGTTTTGGTGCATCGG
>DASSZK010000391.1:0-5784 GCA_035702845.1 Acidimicrobiales bacterium | reverse complement strand
TCAGCAGCGTCACCGCTGCTCTGAGCCAAGGCGATCTCGCCACCGTCGGCGAGCTGCTCACCGACGGGCACCGCAGCCTGCGCGACGACTTCGAGGTCTCGTGCCCCGAGCTGGACCTAGCAGTTGCCACTGCCCTTTCCTCGGGGGCTCTTGGAGCCAGGCTCACCGGTGCAGGCTTCGGGGGGAGCGCCATCGCCCTCATGCCCGGCAATGCCATCCCTCGTCTCAGCGAGTCCCTCGACGCCGAGTTTGCCGGGCGCGGCTGGCGAGCCCCCACCACGCTCGTCGTGCGGCCGTCACACAGCGCCAGGCGCCTCTGGTAGGACCTGGCGGCCCCATGCCAGGCCGGGAGCTAAAAGTCGGCCCTCGACGGGAAGCGGGCTTGCACCAGCAGCTGCTGCACCTGGCGCTGGATGCGCCTGGGGTGCGGTAGTTCCTTTAGCACTTCGGGGCTGTCGCGCCCTGCGGACTCGATGAGGAGGTCCCCGCAGCCCGTGAGGCGGTCCCACAGGGACCGGTCATAGGAGATATCGGTTACCCGGTCGAGGAGGATCTCGCGGCCCGTTTGGCGCAGTACACCCCGCCTCACGATCACCCTCTGCGTGGTTACCACCAGTGACGTGCTCACCCAAGCCAGCCAGCGGGCGGCCAGCCACAGCAGGCACAGGACGAGCAGTATGCCGATCGTCATCAATGACCATCGAGGCAAGCTCTCGACCAAAGCACCCACTGCCGCCGCAATGGCCACCGCCACGAGGCTCGCCTGCCTCGCCAGGAACCTCCAATGAGGGCGCACATCGACCACGACGTCCTCACCTTCGTTGAGGAGCTTCGCCGGGAAGCCCACGCGTGCCTCGCGCTCCGGGGCCTAGGCGCCGAGCTTGCTTGCGATGGCTGCGGCCGAACGCAACGCAGAACCGTCGGCACCGGTCGAGCTGCGCTGGACGCTCGGCCTTCTCAGCGCCTCCTCGACCATGTCCGAAAGCAGGGTCGGGAAGTCGACGGCGGCTTCCCCCGCCCAGAGGTACTTGGAAAGCGAGCCAGGGATGGTGTTGACCTCGTTGACCCACCAACTCTCGTCATCGCCCACCAAGAAGTCGATCCGCCATACACCACGAGCGCCCACCAGGCGGGCCACTTGCAGAGCGGCCTCGCTCAGCGATTTGTGCAACCCGGCGGAAATGTCGGCAGGCAATTGGCGGGGCGCACTGACCATGCCCTCGCCTCCGAGGTACTTGTCCGCGTACGAAAGAATGCCGCCCGCCTCGTTCGAGCGCAGCGCGCGTTCGAACAGCGACAGCGCCAGCACGGGGTAGCTGCGCACAGCCACATTGATGTCGTACGCACCCGCCAGGTACGGCTCGGCGACCACGCCCTGGGCTGTGTGCGGGCCGCCCATCTCGAGGTAGCGCAAGACGTCGGCCCACTCCCCAATGATCTCGATGCCGATGGAGGACCCTCCAAACCGCGGCTTGACGATATAGGGGCCGCCAGCGCGGCTCTCCCAAGAGGGGGGTCCCGAGCCCGGCATGACCAGGCACCGGGGTAGGGAGGGCAGGCCCGCAGCGTTTACAACCGCGCCAAACGCCAACTTGTCCATGCCAAGTGCGGCGCCTGCCGCATTGGGGCCCGTATAGGGGATCTCAGCCAGGTCCAAAGCCGCCTGCAGGGCCCCGTCTTCGCCGGGCCCACCGTGGCAGCAATTGATCACCGCCGCCAAGTCGAGAGGGCGCTCTTTGCCCCCTCCGAGCACTCCTCCTTTGGTGGCCAGGAAGCCGGCGCCCGGCTGCGCCACGAACCGCAGTTCTTTAGAGCCGCGCGGAGGTCCTTCGCTAAAGGCTGCTGCCTCGGCTGATGGGTCGACGGACATGAAGCGGCCCGTCTTGGTCCAGTAGATCGCCTCCACCGCACCCATGTCGCGGCCCGCCATTACGAGGGCACGTGCGGCCTGGAGCCCGGTCAGGATGCTGACGTCGTGCTCAGGAGAAGGCCCTCCAAAGATGACGCCCACGCTGCGGTTGGTCGTGGTGCCTATGCTGCTCACGCCGCTCAAGGGTAGTGGTCGGGAAGGTCGTTCTCGTACAGCACTACGTCACCTGGCCCGAGGTTCTCCGAGACCCAGCTGACCGCGTCCTGCCTATGCGCCACCCTGCGCGCCTTCAGGCCAATGCCGCGTGCCCCGCGAAGCAACGATGCCGCATTGGTCCGGCCCACGACTATCAGCTCCGTAGCCACCTCTCCGGCCGCGGCGGCGAAGCGGGCGTTTTCCCGATCCTGCTCCTTGCCGAGCTCGACCATGCCGGGCGTGACCACTACCCGCTTCCCACCGGCCGTCCCGACGGCCGCCAGTAAAGCGAGCGCGGCCCGGGCACCGGCAGGGTTGGAGTTATAGGTGTCGTCGATGACGAGAGTCCCGCGAGCCCCCGTTTGCGGCACGCGGCGATGAGGAGCCCCCGGGAGCGAGCCCAGGCGACGCTCGACAACTTGCATGGGCACACCAAGGCTCAGTGCGACGGCGACGGCGCATGCCACGTTCCCGGGCTCAACTTCGGGAGCCGCCTCCACCGAGACGTCCAGTGCCGCTTCACCCGAGCCAGGCGTCCGAGGCCCTGGCTCCCCCGCTGAAGAGCCGCCGGCTGACGAGCCCCTGGGTACCGGTGCGCCGGTTATAGGAGCGCCCGTGAACGCTCGTACTCGCATCTTTGGTCCGCCCAGAGGACCACTTTCCCAATAGGCATGTACGTCTGCCTCTTGAGCGCGCTGCCGGCCCGGCCCACCAGCAGTTGCTCCGGTTGGGAGAACGGACGAGCACCGCCATACGGTCTTGCCCGCCGCTTCCGCCTTTTGTGCCAATGCGTCCAACAGCGGGTAATCGATGTTGAGTACGGCCACACGGGCCCGGTCGAGGATCTCGGCTTTAGCTTGGGCGATGTTCTCGAGCGATCCCATCCGCTCGAGGTGGACAGGCCCGATCGCAGTTATCACCGACACCTCGGGCACCACCCAACTGCACATCGACTCGATCTCGCCGCGCCCGTAAGTCCCCATTTCCGCAACGAAAACCTGGGTGCCTGCCGAGAGGTGCTCGTTTATAGCCCGAGCCAGGCCAGCTGTGTTATTGAAACTCGCCGGTGTAGCAACGGCCGAAAGGCTCCCTGACACGAGGTGGGCTACGTACCCTTTTGTTGTCGTTTTACCGTAGGAGCCAGTTATGGCGACGACCCGAGGTGACACGGAACCAAGGCGCCGTGATGCCTCCCGGACGAACGGTGCCAGCAGCCTCGCCTCTAATGGCTTGGCGATAAACAATGCAAAGTCGGCGAGTAGCGGCGCCCCCATCGCCGCTAAAGCAGCAGCGCTCAGAGCACCACGCATACCGTGCAGAGCGGCACCTGCACTGACAACGACGGCAACGGCACCCGCAAAAAATGCAGCCAGGCGCCTCAACCGGGCGGTCGGGGCGAGCTTGGAAGTCCGGCCCCGCAAGCCAAGCCCGAGTGGCGCGCCTGCAGCCACCGCTGCGGCGACCAAGCTTGCGGGAGGTACCCAGACGGAGGCTACGGCTCCGGCGATGCCGGCCAAACCGAGCACCATGTTCCCGGCGCTGCACCGCCACCAGCGCAACCCGAAGGTACTAACCGTCCCGGGGAGGTAGTGCTCGCGCTGGCCCACGCGCAACCAGCGCAACGAGCCGGCGCCGCACGCGACCAGCACCAGGCAAAGGCTGGCCAGGACCATGCCAGCGCTCCTCAAGAGGGAGCTCCTTCGCCCGCCGAGGGCATGGCCTCGGCAAAGCCGGCCACCCTGCGCACCACAGCCCGGAGCTCGGCAGACAGTGCGGGCGTCAGGATGTGCCCAGCGCCGTGGACCACTCTTACCTCCTCAGGAGGGACCCGGCAAGCCGCCATCGTGCCCTCCAGAGAAGCCACGTCGTCGCGTTCGCCCCAAACAAGCGCCAACCTGCCGCCATGCCCGCGCCACTCCTGCAGAGGGTTGGTATAAGCGGCGGACGCCGTTTCCGCCACGGACTTGACGAGGACCCCTCTCATCAAAGGGGAAGCACGCCGGTAATCCTCAGAGCCGTAGCGCCGGCGGAGATCCTCCATCCTCGCCTCCGAGATGAGGTGGGCCCGGCGCATGGCGCGCCCGAGCCGGTAGCCGGCGGCCGGACGCGACACCTTCGATCCAGGGAAAGGCGCAAGGGGGGCCCCTGTTAGCACGAGGGCAGCCACATGGTTGCGTCCAGGCGCCACGCCAGCCCCCGTTGGGGGAGCCATGCGGGCGAGCCACACACCCACTCGCCCTCCGAAGGAATGGCCCAAGACCACTAGCGGCCCCTCGGCCATCTCGGCAAAAACCTTTGAGACGTACCCGGCGTACTCCTGCGTGCTCCAACTCGATGGAGGCTCGGGGCTGACGCCGAACCCGGGCAGGTCCAGTGCGATGGCATCCATCCCATCGAGCACCGGGTCGAAGTCCGAGTGGCCCCGTGCCCAGCCGTGCAAGGCCAGTACTCGCGCCGGGCCGGCCCCGTAGCGGGCGCCCCACAGCCGTCCGCCGGCGAAAGTACTGAGCGCCATGAGCCATGCCAGGCTACTCGCCGCCCGTCGCGGCCCTCAAGGAACCGCTGTGGCTGGCCGGCGCTGGGGCTGGCCGGCTCTGGGGCTCGCCGGCTCTGGGGCTCGCCAGCGCGCACACGCCCTTTTGAACGACCGTCCCGGTAGCTGTCAGTGGGGCGCAGTAGCGTAATTACATGGTTGTGACTCGGGGCACCGATCCCAGGTTGGCCACGCCCGCGGGCGACGGAGGGCTTGCAGCCCGGGGCGAGCCGGCCCAGGAGCTAGCTCAGGCGTTGGCCGCCCCCCTCACCGCGGACCTAACAGGCGAGCAGGCTAGAGCGGTTACCACGCCGGCGCGCACAGTCTGCGTCCTGGCCGCGGCAGGCGCCGGTAAGACCAGGGTCCTGACGCGACGCATCGCGTACCGCATAGCCGCGGGCACGGCTACCCCCGAGCACGTACTCGCCATCACCTTTACTCGCAAGGCAGCCGGGGAGCTGAGGGACCGCCTTGTGACCTCGGGTGGTGCCGGCGTCGCGACAGGCACCTTCCATTCTCTCTCCCTCGCGCAACTGCGACGGTACTGGTCTGACCGTCACGTTCCCGCTCCGGTCCTTATCGAGAGCAAGCTGCGCCTGCTCGGCGAGATCGTCGCCGGCCGGCCCGGCCTGCGCGATGTAGCCCTTGCCGATCTCGCGTCCGAGATCGAGTGGGCCAAGGCCCGTTCGCTCGCTCCTGAAGAGCTGGCCACCAGCGCTATCGCCCTGGGAAGGCAACTTCCCTGCGAACCCGACGAGCTAGCCGCGCTCTATAGCCGTTACGAGCACGAAAAGAGGAAGCGCCGGCTGGTCGATTTTGACGATCTCCTCGCCCGCTATGCCGATGCGCTGCAATCCGACGCCCGGTTTGCCGCTGCCCAGCGGTGGCGTTGGCGGCACGTCTTCGTTGACGAGCTCCAAGACGTCAACCCGTTACAGTGCCGCCTTCTGGAAGCGCTCGTTGGTGACAACGACGACTTTTTTGTCGTCGGCGACCCCAACCAGGCGATCTACGGCTGGAACGGCGCGGATCCCGGGTTCTTACTCGAGTTCCCCCGCCGGTGGCCGAGTGCCGAGGTGGTACACCTCAGCGCCAACCACCGTTCGACTCCCGAGATCGTTACAGCGGCGGCTTCGGTGCTGGGTAACTCCCACGCCGCACCGAGTTCAACGAGAGCGAGCGGGCC
>DASSZK010000239.1:0-7178 GCA_035702845.1 Acidimicrobiales bacterium | reverse complement strand
ACTGGTCCAGCGACGAGCGTGTTGTCGCAGCTCTTCGTCCTGTCGTCAGCGACGCCTCGACCAGGTTCGTCCTGCGCCTGATCGGCGCCACGGCCTTGGCGAAAAGAGCGGGTAGCTCTGCCACGGGCGATGTCGCCTCGCTCATTGACCAAGCCCCCCGGGGCGACTACCGCCAGATTGGCGACGTCGTGCATGTGATGGCGGCGTTCTGTGGGGGCCAAGCATGGGAGAAAGTCTTTGATTGCTTGGCCACCTGTTTGGCTGAAGTGCGAGGCAGCAGGCGCGATGTCATGTTCACCCGCGGCGTGCAGTACCTCGCCGTGCACGCTGCACCGGGCTCAGCCGAGCTCAGCCGGCTTGGGGCGCTCGTGCGGGCGAACTGGGCAACCTTGTCCGAGGGAGAGCGTTGGTGGGCCGTGGAGCGTTGGCCAGGCATACAACCTGGCCAGCCTGGTCCGATCGGTGAGCCGCTAAGGGGTGCCCTGTTGGAGGAGGCAAGGCTCGGCCTGGTCCCAGCCGGCCACGACGACCGCCCGGAAGAAACAGACGCCGGGGCTTGGGACGACGCCGACGAACCAGTAGCGGGTGACGACCTCGAAGGCGACGTCGGTGAGGTGGAGGTCACGGAGACGCCCGACGGACGATGGAAGGTCGAGATCGAGCTGGCTGAGTTCGTGCGTCAGCCATCGGTTGAAGCACGGTTCCGTTTTGCCATCGACGAGGCCCTGCGCGGGGTCGACGGCGTTGCGGAGGTGGTGGAAGAGGACCGAGAAGTATGGATTGTCTCAGGGACGCCAAAGCCCGAGGAACTTGTCCAGGCACTACAGCCGGTGCTGCGCCGTTTTGTTCCTGAGGACTAGTCCCGACGACACCGCGCTATCGCAGGGCCCCGTGTGCGTGTGCAGGAACAACGGCTTGACCGGTGCCTTCTTGACTGCTTAGCGACGCCAACCCAGATCGTGACGGCTAGTTCGCCCTGCCCGTGTGACCGTAGAAGAGGCGTTGGTGCCAACCGGGCAGTCCCGTTCTTTCGGCGGGCGGCACGGTTGGGCCCCCACGCCAACTGCGGAGGGAGTGGGATTTGAACCCACGGGGAGCTTGCACTCCTAAGGCTTTTCAAGAGCGAGCGGTCCTGTCGCTGGAGTAGGCTCAAGGCCGCTTGAACTGGGAAAAGTGACGGGGTCAAGCGCTCGGATCGGCTTGAGTGGGCCTGAGGTGGCTGGAGATTATGGCCAAAATTATGGCCAAGCACGTTGCCCAGGATCTCCCAAGCGCTAGTCCCCTTGTTCGTGGACAAGAAGTGCGAGCAACGCCTCGCCGAACCGTTGCACGAACGAACCCTTGGTCATTTTTAGCGCCAGGGCCTCAGCCGTCTCGGGCGGACGTTGGTGACGAGCAGCCATCTGCCGCACAGCCGTAATAACCTCCTCGGGACGCTCGGCCAGCCGTTCCAGCAGGAACGCATCCGGCCTCTGCACTACAAGACGTGGCGGACGGCTGCGGAGCGGGAAGTGCTTGGTGTTAGAGGTGACTACGTGCGTCGCTCCACCGCCTACCGCCACGGCTAGGACATGGCGGTCCTTGGGGTCATTTGTCATGTCCTTCACGTGCTCCAACCACGTGCTTTCCCCAAGGCGAGCATCCGGGAAGGCCCGGTTCATCTGGGTAAAGACATGGTCAAGTTGGGCCGCTGCTTCCTTGTCCGAGGCGCCTCTTTTCCTGTCAAGGCGGATCCCGTTCCGATGGACCTCCGCTTCGATCTCTTGCTGCCAGATTGGCCGGAACAGGCCAACATGAGCACAACTCAGGAGCAGGTCTCTGAGGCCCGGCGGGATCAGGACGTTCGCGTCAAGGACCGCGACCGGCCGTACTGGTTTACTGCCGCGACCTTTGCTCTCAGAAGTCGTCAGGTCCGTAGCCTTCTGCGGGCACAAGTTTGGCCAGGGCTTGCTCGCGCTCCCGCGTAGCGGCTCGCTTGTAAGCAACCACGTCGGCAGCGGCGAAGCGGTGCCGGTTACCCACCATGCGGTGCGGTAGCACCCCAGAGCGGGCGAGCTTCACAACATAGGGACGACTGACGTTTAGAAGATCGGCCACCTCTTGGGAGGTCATCTCCTGCTCCTGTGCGCGAGCCTCGACCACGAGCGTGACGGTTTCCCCGGTGCTGGCCTCCTGGGCAGCGGCTCGGATGACGGCCAGAAGTTCGGCTGGTACGTCCACGCTCATGTCCCCGTGACGGAGCTGAACCCTGCCGCTGCCCTCCGATGTGTCAACCACCTCGACCACCCGGCGCGCTCGACGGCGCATACGGGCCGGGATGCTGACGGAGGTCACACCCCGTCCGAACACCGGCCCAGACATATAACCGCTCGCGCGAGTAGCTCCCATGACAGTCACTGTATCCGAAACAAGCGAAACGGACAACCGCAACTGTCTCCAAAGGAATCCTGGTGGCCGCCACGGTGCAGGCCACCGGCTCGGCAACAGTCACGGTCGACGGGGGCACAGGGGCTGCACCGCCCGCTACGACCTCCACTGTGCCGTACTCCTACTTCGCCCCTGGCCAGCGCCAGGCCCTCACCTAGTTACCTCGACAGCACTCAGACGGCCCCCCGGCCACGGGGTCTGACCACGGCTACGAGACGAGCATCTACGACCCCGCCGGGCGCATGCTCTCCAGCACCGACGCTACCGGGGCCACCACCCTAACCACCACTGCACCCTCTGGTACGACTACCACCTCGACCTTCGGCTACAGCCAAGCCGACATGATGACAACGGCTTCCGTGCCTGGCGCTTTGCCGGCCTCGTACTCCTATGACTCCAACGGCTTGCTGGCTTCTACCTCAAGCCCGGCGGGCGTACGTGCCGACACCTGGGACATGGCCGCCGGCCTTGCCCTCCTGCTATCCGATGGCACCAACGACTACCTCTACGGACCTACAGGCACACCCGTGGAACAAGCAGGCGTGTCCAGCAACGACGTCCAGTACTTCGTGTCCGACGACCAAGGTTCCACCAGGGCCCTGTTCGGTGCCTCTGGCTCGATTGACGCCACCTTCAGTTACGACGCCTACGGCAACCTGGCATCATCTAGCGGCACCGCGTCCACCCCGCTGCTCTACGACGGCCAGTACCTCGACCCGACCACCGGCCTTTATTACCTGAGAGCGCGGTGGTATGACCCCGGGACTGACCAGTTCGCAAGCGTGGACCCCGAGGTGACTACGACGGGGCAGGCCTTTGCCTATGCCGGCGACGACCCGGTCAACCAAAAGCGATCCGAGCGGGATGGACCCATGTGTATGGGCAGATGGCTCTATCAGCGGCGGCGGCTGCTCGCATGAAGGCGTGGACGTGTCCTCGCTGGACGGACGACAAGAGTACGCGTTCCTCGCTTTTGACTTGCTGCACGGCTGGAACGCGATCATGGCTGCTGCTGTGGTCGGTAACTTCACCTACGAATCCGGGGGGCTCCTCGATCCCTCAGTGCTTGAGTGGGGATGCTCCGCGCCGTCGCCAAGGTGTGGGATCGGCATCGCGATGTGGAGCTCGACAGATCGGCGTCAAGCGCTTCAAGCAGCGGGTGCCTTGGTTCCCCCGCCTGCCGTGCCCTACAACTCATTGATGCATGGTTATCCGTGGGACTCAACGCTACAAACAATGTTTACTAAGCAGGTCGCGTTTGCGATCAGCGAGTTTCTTGGCCAATATTCTTACGTCGCGGCAGATATGAAAGGCGTCACTGCCGGCGCTCCACAAACTAGTGGTGAGGCGACCGCCCAATTGTTGCAAGCAGTGGCCCTAGTCCGAGATAAGTATGAGGTAGGCGACCTGAATGATGCAAGGTACATTGATTCTGCAAGAGTGTTCAATCGATTTGGCGTATTAGCCGGTGTCCCCGCTTCCATCCAGGTAGACGAACAGGCTGGCGGCCCGGACTACAGTCAGGCGGCAACAGGCTGCGGCACTCGTTATACCGGGCCACTCCCATGAAGCGTCAAAATGCGGGGATCAGAGCGGTGCTGGGCCTAGCGCTGGTTTGCGCACTTGCAGTCGGACTGCTGATCATCCCACGTTCGGCGCCGGGCTCATCGGTGGTCGGCCCGAGGCACAGCGCCACTCTCCAGCCTCGTCATGGGCCATCAACCGACGTGCCCTGGTCCACCATCAAATGGGCCGGCTACTCAGTCGAGCTACCCCGGACCTTCGCCCGTCGCTCGCCGACAAACTGCGAGACGGACAACGGATCGTTCGTAATCGTCGGCACCTACACGGCTCTGCGTGGCTGCACGGGACTGGACGCCCGGAATGGCGTGACCGTACTGCTCGGGCAGGGCGGACCGCCTTACCCTCCGATCCCGGACGTTTTCGGTGGCGATATCGCGGTCCACGGGGTCCAGGTCGAAGAACTCATCGGGACGGACGCCGTCCCTGGCAGGGTCGCCACTCCGACCTCTAGTTTCCTGC
The DNA here is from genome assembly GCA_035702845.1 of Acidimicrobiales bacterium. Classification (GTDB taxonomy): domain Bacteria; phylum Actinomycetota; class Acidimicrobiia; order Acidimicrobiales; family Palsa-688; genus JAJZMF01. The sequence goes on along the minus strand of DASSZK010000239.1, from coordinate 2,708 downwards.
TTGCGCTCCTCCCGGGCATGGGCATATGGGCTTACATGGCCGCCCCTGGATCAGTGCCGGCCAATGCGCTCAAAGAGCCGTTCGACATCTTGGCGACTCTGAGACGGAGCGCCAGCTCGCCTCCCGCCGCGCCCGGTCCGGTGTCCATATCCAGTTTCGTAGGGAGTTGGAGCGCTCATGACGCGTCCCTCAAGATCACCTCGGCCAGCAACGGCGAGCTGTCAACTCGGGGCGGATGCTTGTGCGTGGATTACGACACGCTCGCATTCTCCCTCTTGGGCGATCATTTAGACGCGGTCGTGACAAAGGTGCGGGCCATTGGAGCGGGGGGTCACCCCATGCCCGATCCGCACCCGGACGAGATCGTGGGACAAAGGTTGTTCTTCGAGCTTGTCGAGCCCCACCTGCTCATGCAGGTCACGGTCCCCAACGAGCCACAAGATTGGTCTGTCTCATTCGGCAACCCCCCCTACTGGTGCGGCGCGGGGCTGGCTGCCCGGTTCGGGTTCGCCTGCGGCCTCTGACGGTCTCTGCGACTGGTCGACGGCCGGAACATGTTGGCACTTCGGCTGGACGGTGGGCCGGAGCGAGCCTGTCGCCGGGTTGCCGTCAGGGCTGGGGCTGGGTGCGCAGCGCGTACAGCACGGCCTCGACGAGCGCCACGTACTCGCGGGCCTTGGCCGGCTCCAGGTGCTCTTCGTTGGCGTCCAGCACTGCCATGGTGTGCATTACCCCGAGGCCTTCCACCGCGTCCAGGTTCGCGGTGTTGACCAGGCCCCGGGCGTGGGCAGCACGCGCCAGCTGGGCCACGTTCAGGCCTGCCGCCGCCCCCGGTTCTGACGTTTCGACCATGTTCTCACAGTCAACAAAGCAGTTCCGACGCTCACCTGGCCAGCACCGGCGCCGATCACCTTTGGCACGCCGCTCAGCTCGGCCCAGCTCGACGCCACTGCTTCGGTGCCCGGGACCTTCAGCTACGACCCACCTGCCGGTACGGTGCTACAGCCAGGTACCGAGGCGCTCTCGGTCACCTTCACCCCGGCCGACTCGACGGACTATACGACTGCAACCGCAAGCGCAAACATCGACGTCGGATTTACCCGGCCCTGCATAACCACGACAGTGAACGGCTCGCTCAAGATCTCCAAAGGCGAGTCAGTCTGCATCCGCGGCGCCAGGGTGAACGGCTCGGTGGCTGTCTCGGGCGGTGCGCTTTGGGCGAGCGGCGCTTCTTTGCACGGTTCGCTGAGTGCCAGCGGGGCTATGGCGCTCACTTTGCTGTCCACCTCAGTGACGGGCTCAGTGTCGGCGTCGTCTACGGCTGGGCCGGTCATCATCGAAGGCACTGCAACAACGCCTGGCACGCTCAGGGGGTCAGTCAGCATCACGAGCGGAAATCAGGCGGTGAGCTTCGAGCACGAGTCGGTAAGGGGCTCGGTGAGCATTACGGCCAACCGCGGTGGCACCAACTTCAGCTCAGACAACGTGACCGGGCCTGTAAACCTCTCGGGCAATTCGGGAGGCCTTGTCGTCAACGCCAGTACGGTACTTGGCAGTGTGTCGGTCACCGCCAACACGGGAGGGACCGCGTTCACAGACAACGTCGTGTCAGGCTCGCTGGCCATCATCGACAATTCCGGGGGCTTCGAGTACTCTGGCAACACCGTGAAAGGGTCGGTGACCAACCTGGGCAACACCTGACCAGCGGCGCCCATTGCGCGCAGTGAAGCCGTACCGGTGTTCGAGGCGGAGGCGCTCTGGCAGGATTTACTGACGCCTGGCGGGGCAACCCGTCTCGCCTGCTCGTTACATCTGCAGCTCGGTGACGGTAGAGGAGCCTTGGTTGGCCACAAAGACGTCGCTACCAATTACAGCGAGCGCGGACGGTAGGTCCAAGTGGTACTTGGTGCCCGAGAACACCGCCACGAACGCTGCGCTCGAGGCCTCCAAGCAAGTGAGCGAGCCGCCGTCAATATTCGACACGAGCAAGTACGAGCCGCTGATTGCCAAGCTCTGGGGGTTGGCGAAGTGGTAGGCCGGCCCGGATAGGTACTTCACCAACGCTCCCGTGGATATGTCCAGCTCGGTGACCGCCCCCAGCTGCGCAGCATTGAACGGGTCCGCACCGTAGTCGGCCACGAAAAGATGAGGCCCGGCTACGGCGAGGGAAGAGGGGCTGTTGAAGTGGTATGCGGGCCCGGTTATGTACCGGACGGGGGCACCTGTCGAGATGTCCACTTCAGTCACGGACCCGTGGTTGCCGTAACCACCGTTCATGTTCGCCACGAACAGGTCGGGGCCCGAGACGGCCAGGGCGAACGGGCTGTCGAAGTCGTACTGGCCCCCGGAAAGGACCCGCACGACCTTGCCGGTCGATATCTGGACCTCTGCCACCGTGTTGAGGTTGGCGTTGGTGTAACCGCCGTTGCCCACGAACAGGTAGGGCCCGCTTACAGCCAGGGCGTACGGCTGGTCGATGCCGTCTGGCCCGGGTACGCCTTGGCTAGGGACCGTGCGCACGAGCGCCCCGGTCGAGGTATCGAACTCGGCCACGAAGTTGGGCCCTGGTGAGGTGACGGGGCCCCCGCTGTTCGCCACGAACAGGTGCCGGCCATCGATGAGCATCGCCACCGGGTAGTCCCAGTCGCTAGCGGAACCGCTTATCGTCTTTACCAGCGCTCCAGTCGAGGCGTCGAGCTCGGTAACCC
>DASSZK010000152.1:0-17159 GCA_035702845.1 Acidimicrobiales bacterium | reverse complement strand
CGTCGGCCAGTCTGGGCGGTGGCTGCCCCGAGCCACCTCGCTGGCCAGAGCGTCGGCAGCCCGCTGGGCATCACGCTCGGTCCCCCGGACCTGCTGGACGACGTACCGGTAGCCAAACAGTGGAGGGACCGTGTTATTGGGGTCTCGTCACCCCGAGTGAGACCAGGACCTGCCAGGCATTAACCCCCCTTTTGCGCAGCGAACCGCTCATGCGCCAGAGAGCAGTGCTTCGGCCTGACAGTCTTGGCCATATTATGGCCAACTGCCGGCCAGAGCAGGGTTCGGACCGTAGCGAGAAAATGCCTCTGACCTGCGGAGGGAGTGGGATTTGAACCCACGGGGAGCTTGCACTCCCAAGGCTTTTCAAGAGCCTCGCATTCGGCCGCTCTGCCATCCCTCCCGGCGAGGTACAAGTGTACTGCCGACACTTCTGGGCTCACCCGATGCGGCTGCGCAGCGAGCGCACCCACTCGTCGGCTGACGCCCAGGCGGTGCTAGCGGCCTGCCTGCGCTGCTCGCCATCCTCGCCGGCCGCCGGGTAGGACCCCAGGAACTTCACTGCCGGCAGGGTGGCATGGAGGTCCCGGAGGCAGTCGGCGACAACCTCGTCTCCGATGTGGCCGGCGAAGTCGATCACGAAGCAGTACTCGCCCAGAGCTTGTTTGGTGGGCCGAGATTCCAGCTTGGTCAGGTTGAGGTTACGCGCAGAGAACTGGCCCAGGATCATGTGGAGGCTGCCCGGGTGGTCCGAGGACTGGAAGCACACGATGCTGGTCTTGTCATGGCCGGTCGGTGCAGGGATGCCCCACTCTGGCCGGCCCACCACGACAAAACGGGTGGTGTTGAAGTCGTGGTCCTCGATGTCGGAGGCCAGTACGTCGAGCCCGTAAAGCGAGGCAGCACGCCTGGTACCGATGGCGGCGACCTGGGGGTCTTGGGCTTCGGCCACCTGCCGGGCCGCCTCTGCCGTAGATGGAGCTGTCTCGAAATCGGCTCCGGTGGCATTGGCGGCGAGCCAGGAGCGGCACTGAGCCGTGGCCACGGGCATGCTGATAACCCGCTTCAGTTCGTGGATGGGAGCGCCGGGGACGCCGACCAGGCATTGCGCCACGGAGATCTCCATCTCCCGCACGATCCACAGCTCGCGCTCGAAGACCAGCTTGTCCAGCGTGACATTGACCGTGCCCTCTATGGAGTTCTCCAGGGCCACCACGCCGAGGTCGCAGGAGCCACCGGCTACAGCTTCCATGACGTCCCAGAAGCTACGGTAAGCGCATCTTTCCGCAGTGGCCAGGTCCTCCTGGGTCAGCAGCGCTTCCTCGGTAAACGTGCCGGCTGGGCCGAGGTAGGCGACCCTGGTGGAGGACGTGACCAGCATCGCCCCAGCATAGGAGGAGCCGTGCCCCAGGAAGCACTGCCGTCCCGCCGCCCGGGTCACCCGCCGGCGGGCTTTGAGCTCCCGCCGGCAAGTAAACCGCTTTCTCAGGCGGCGATGGGCAGGGCGTCGCCGGCGGGTAGGTCGGACTTGGACGCCCGGATCAGGTATACGGTCGAGACGACGGCGAGGGCCATGATCGCTGCGCTGCAGATGAAACCGACCGAGTACCCGTGCACCGACGCTGCCGCCTTGGCTGCCGCTCCGTGGTGGGTCACCAGGTAGGACCCCACGGCCGAAGTCGCCACCGTGTTGAGCAGTGCCGTCCCTATGGAGCCCCCGACCTGCTGGGTGGCGTTGACGAGGGCACTGGCTACGCCGGCGTCGTGGGGCGCTACCCCGATGAGGGCGGTGGAGCTGAAGGGCACGAAGACGAAGCCCAAACCGAGGCTGACGATGAGCTCCGCCGGCAGGACGTGGCTCACATAGCTGCTGTGCACCCCTAGCTGGGTGAACCAGATCATGCCGACGGTCGCCGCCGTGAGGCCGCCCGCCATCAACCGGCGAGGGCCGACCCGGGGGAGGAGCTGGCTGGCGACCATGGCGGAGGTGATTATGCCGCCCGAGAACGGCAGGAAGGCGAAACCGCTTTTCAAGGCCGAGTAGTGGAGCGTGCCTTGTAGGTAGTACGTCAGGAAAAGGAACGTCCCCATTAGGCCGATGCCCACCAGGAACGACGCCATGAAGGACCCGCCACGGTTGCGGTCGAGGACTACCCGCAGTGGCAACAATGGGGAGCGGCTGCGGCTCTCAACCCATACGAAAATGCTGAGCAGCGTGACGCCGATGGCCAGCAGGGTGATGGTGAGCCCCGAACCCCAACCCCCCGAGCCGCCTGCCCGGCTAAAGCCGTACACGAGCGACAGCAGGCCCAGGGTAACCAGCAAGGCACCGGGTATGTCATAGGTCCGGTCGCCTTCGGCTTTGCTCTCCCGGAGAAAGAAGAAAGCGGCGAGCGCCGTCAAGATGGCAATAGGCGTATTGATCAACAGGGTCCAGCGCCAGGAGGCGTACTGGGTAAGTAGCCCACCAAGGACCAAGCCGATCGCGGCACCGCCGCCGGCTACGGCCCCGTAGACGCCGAAAGCTCGGGCTCGTTCCCGAGGTTCTGTGAAAGTGACGGTTAGTAGCGACAATGACGCCGGCGCCATGATGGCTGCGAAACCGCCCTGCAGAGCGCGAGAACCGAACAACATGGCCGCGTTCTGGGCCAGGCCGCCGAGAGCGGAGGCGCCGGCGAAGCCGAGCAGGCTGATCACGAACATCCTCTTGCGGCCAAGGAAGTCCGCCACTCGGCCGCCGATCAGCAAAAGGCCGCCAAAGGCGAGGGTGTAAGCAGTGAGCGCCCACTGCCTGTCCTGGTTGGAGATATGCAGCGCCGCCTGAGCAGATGGCAGGGCGATGGTGACGACCGAAGCGTCGAGCACGATCATGAGCTGCGAGATGGCGATGATCCCAAGGGCGCGGAAGCGTCGTGGGTCGAGGGCAGGTGCGGCCAGGCCGGGGCCGTTCCCCCGGCTGGCGGTTACGTCCTGTTTGTTGGTCAGCACTGTTGTCATGGGCGGGCCTCCCGGTCCATCTACGGCGCTGCTCCCCGGTCACCAGGCCCGCCAGGACAGGTACCGAGCTAATCGGGACCGATCGGGTCGGGACCGAGCCACTCGACACCCCGCCTACGAAAGACCGGGCTACTATGTGGAGCAGAGCTTCCGTTTCGATGATACGGAGTAAGCGTTCCGGTTGTCAAGCGTATTGCGAAAGTTGGTTAGGTTGACATACGTGACTTCTGCCACCGAGGACCGTGTGGAACGTGGCCTGGGGGCAGCAGGGGCAGAGCCGCCACAGGCACCACCGGTACAGGCCGTAACTGAGCGGCCATTGCGCGCTGACGCCCGGCGCAACATACAAAAGGTCCTCGAAGCAGCCGAGATCGTGTTCGCCAGCGAAGGCTTGGCCGTGCCGATCGACACCATCGCGGCCCGGGCGGGGGTAGGGGTCGGCACGGTGTACCGCCATTTCCCCACCAAAGAGGCGCTGTTCTATGCCGTCGTCACGGCCCACCTGGAGAAGATGGTGGCCCGGGCGCAGGAACTGGCGGACAGCCCTGAGCCAACCGAGGCGCTGTTCACGTTCATGGGGGAGGTCGTGACGCTTGCTGCCAAAAAGCGCGACCTCCAAGACGAGATGGCCCGGGCAGGCATGTGCGAACCTGGTTTCCATGCCAGCATCAAAGCCCAGCTCAACCGGGCTTTTGCCTTACTCCTGGCCGATGCCCAGGCGGCCGGCGGGGTCAGGTCGGACGTAGGGCCCGACGACGTCACCAGTCTGCTGATGGGAGCCTGCCTTGCGAGCCCGGGCAGATCTGAGCCGAGCCCGAGCATGGTGAGCGTCATCTTCGACGGCCTGCGTGCCCGCACCCCCGCTGCTGGTTAGGCGCTGACCGTCGACCTGCCTGCCGCTCGGGCAACAACTGCCTTCGCCCGTCGGGGAACCGGCGAGTTCGTGGCAGCATGGGGCGGTGGACGAAGCATCCCTTTTGCGCCTTGTAGAAGATCTGCGTTCGGGCGCGGTGGGCCCGGACGAGGCGGTCAGGCTGCTCAAGCGCCTGCCGTACGGTGACCTAGGGTTCGCCCGCGTCGACCACCACCGGGCTTTGCGCCAGGGTCTGCCCGAAGCCGTCTACGGGCCGGGCAAATCGGTCCAGCACTGCGTAGCCATAGTGGCTGAGCTCCTCGCCGATCCCGCCGGCGGCCCCGTGGTGCTCTCCCGGGCCAGCGATGCCCAGGCGGAAGCCGCCTTGGCGCAGTTCCCCGACGGCGAGCGCAAGGGGGGCACCGTCATTTGGCGCGCCGCACCCGAGCGGCCCGAAGTCGTCACCGTCTTCGCTGCGGGCACGGCGGACCTGCCGGTGGCCGACGAGTGCCTCGCCACCCTGGGAGCGCTCGGGTTCAAGCCCACATTGGTCGCCGACTGTGGCGTTGCGGGCATACACCGCTTGCTCGACCACCTGGACCTGCTCTCCAGCGCCGATGCCGTCGTAGTCGTGGCCGGTATGGAAGGTGCGCTCGCCAGCGTGGTCGGCGGCCTCACCGGCGCTCCTGTAGTGGCCGTCCCCACAAGTGTCGGGTACGGAGCCTCGCTACAAGGTGTCACGGCGCTGCTCGGGATGCTGGCCAGCTGCGCGTCCGGGCTGTGCGTGGTCGGTATCGACAACGGCTTTGGCGCTGCGTGGGCTGTCGCCCGCATCCTCGGCCGGCGGCCCTAAACCATGACCACCGCCGCGTGGTGGAACTGCCCGGCGGGTATCGCCGGCGACATGGCGCTGGCCAGCCTCCTGGACGCGGGCGCCGACCAAGCGATGGTCCTCGAAGGGCTGCGGTCGCTTCCCCTGGACGGTTGGCACCTGGAGCCGGTCCGCACCTTGCGCGCCGGGCTGGCGGCTACGGCACTGGTCGTTCGGGTCGAGCCCTCTGAGGGCGATGCGCACCGCAGCGCCAAAGAGGTGCGCCGCATTGTAGAAAGTGCAACCGCGCTCCCATCCCGGGTTGTCGAGCGCTCCCTGTCTGTTTTCGACGCGCTGGCCCGCGCCGAGGGCCGGCTCCACGGGCTCCCTGCCGGCGAGGTCCATTTCCACGAGGTCGGGAGCGTGGACGCCATTTTGGACGTCGTAGGGACGTGCCTGGCGCTCGAGTCCTTCGGTGTTGAGCGCATCTTCGCCGGCCCCGTTGCGCTCGGGACGGGGACGGTCCGCTCCCGTCACGGTCTGCTGCCCAACCCTGCACCTGCCGTCTTGGAGCTATTGGCCGGCGCCCCCACCTACGGCACAGAACACCAAGTCGAGCTGACGACTCCCACGGGAGCGGCCATTCTCGCCGCATTGGCGAGCGGTTTCGGGCCCATGCCGGCCATGACGCCGCGGGCGACCGGTTACGGTGCCGGCACGAGGGAACTGCCGGGCATGCCCAACGCCACCCAGGTCGTCATCGGAGAGCTGGCCGGCGACCAAGCCAACGCGACCGTGGAGAGGCTGGTCCTCATCGAGGCCAATGTCGACGACGTGACCGGCGAGATCCTGGCCTACACACTCGAAATGTTGCTTTCTGCCGGCGCGTTGGACGCTTGGCTCGTGCCCGTCCTCGGCAAGAAGGGGCGCCCGGCTCATGTCGTGAGCGCCCTTTGCCGGGCCGCCGATGCCGAAGCCTTGTGCCGGGTGGTGTTCGAGCAAACGGGCACCCTGGGTGCCCGCCGCCGGCCCGTTGAGCGGCTGGCACTGGAGCGAAGCTGGGTGGAGGTGGAGGTGGAGGGCAAACCGGTGCGTGTGAAAGTCGGCCCTCATCGGGCCAAAGCTGAGTACGACGACTGCGTAGCCGTCAGCGCCGCGACCGGCATGGCATTGCGCGACGTGGCAGCGGCCGCGGAGCGAGCTGCCGGCTCGCCGGCGCTCTAGCTCGCCAGGGCACTGGCTCGTCCCATATAGCGTTGACCGCCATGGTGCCCGATCTACAGCTCGCTCTGGATGCCGCACACGTCGCCGATGCTGTGACGTTGCCGTTCTTCAGGCGGTCTTCGCTGGTCGTGGAGACTAAGGCGGACGAGAGCCCCGTTACCGACGCTGACAGGGGAGCTGAAGCTGCCATCCGTGAGCTGCTGGCGCGCGAGCGCCCGGGCGATGGTGTGCTGGGCGAGGAGATGGGCATCACCGGAGGCAGCGAGCGCCGCTGGTTCATCGACCCCATTGACGGCACCCGTAACTTCGTCCGGGGGGTACCGGTTTGGGGGACCCTCATCGGGCTCGAGATCGGCGGTTCAATGCAGATCGGCGTGGTGTCCGCGCCGGCGCTCGGGCGGCGGTGGTGGGCCAAGCGTGGCGAGGGTGCGTACGCACGCACGGGCGACGGTTTGGTGCAAAGGATCTCGGTCTCGGAGCGGAAAAGCCTCAGCGAAGCCGGCGTGTCCAGCGGGTCGATAAGCCACTTCCCCGATCCTTTGCGGGCGCTGGAGCTGTTCAACCGGGCACGGGAGGGCCGGGGTTTCGGGGATTTCTGGCAGCACATGCTCGTGGCGGAAGGCGCCATCGAGGTCGCTCTGGACCCGATCGTGTCCGTCTGGGATGTCGCCCCATTACAGGTGATCGTGGAGGAAGCCGGGGGCCGCTTCACCGACTTCTCAGGAGAACGTCGTCTCGACGGTGGCAGCGCCATATCCACGAACGCAATATTCCATGACACCGTTGTATCCATCCTGTCGGGCACGGAAAATGGCTGAACTAGCCGTGGCTAATTCGATGAGCTCGTCGACTCAAGACGACGAGCGGTACATGCGCTTGGCTCTCGAGCTTGCCGCCCGGGCGGGTGACGCGGGCGAGGTGCCGGTGGGTGCGGTAGTCGTAGTGGGCGCAGAAGTAGTCGGGCAAGGGGGCAATGCCCGCGAATCGACCGGCGACCCCACCGCTCACGCCGAGGTGCTGGCACTGCGAGCGGCTGCGGCGAGCTCGGGTTCCTGGCGGCTTGGCGGCGCCACGTTGTACGTCACGCTGGAGCCGTGCCCCATGTGCGCTGGGGCGCTGGTGGCGGCGCGCGTCGCGAGGGTGGTCTTCGGCGCCCATGACCCCAAGGCAGGTTCGTGCGGGACTCTTTACAACCTGTGTGCCGACCCCAGGCTCAACCACGAGGTCGAGGTGACGCGGGGCGTGCTCGGCCTAGAGTGCTCGCAGTTGCTCTCGTCGTGGTTCGACGAGCGGAGGAGGTAGTCCAGATGTCGGGTTATTACCGCCGGCCCGGCTGGTTTACCCGCAACGTGCTCAACCGCACGATGGCGTTGATGACCCGCCTCGGGCTCAGCATGCGCGGGTCCGGCGTGCTAACGGTCACCGGCCGCAAGAGCGGCCTACCCCGCTCCACCCCGGTAAACGTTCTCACCCTCGACGGTGCCCGCTACCTCGTGGCACCCCGAGGTGAGACGGAGTGGGCGAGAAACCTTCGGGTCGCCGGCACGGCGCAACTGCGTACCGGGCGCCGGTCCGAGCGCGTAGAGGCGAGAGAGCTTTCCCTGGAGGAAAAACTGCCGGTGCTGCGGGCCTACCTGGCCAAGTGGAAGATGGAGACCGGCGTTTTCTTCAATGGTGTTTCAGTCGAGGCAGGCGATGACCAGTGGAGGCAAGAGGCGCAGCGCCACCCCGTCTTCCTGGTGGAGAAGGGCTAGCCGTCGGCCAGGATGATGTCGACCGCTTCGGGGATGCCCGAGGCGATGCGGTCTGGTCCGGCGAGGTCCCCAGGCCAGTTGCGCCCACGATCTATCCAGATGGAGCGCAGCCTGCTTGCTTGGGCGCCCCCGATATCGGCCTCGGCGCTATCCCCGACCATCCAGCTCCCCTCGCGCCACGTGCTACCGGTGACGCCGCATGCTGTGGCGGCAGCGTCGAATATGGCGGGTGACGGCTTGTTGGCCCCGACCAGTGCTGACACAGCCCATCCGTCGACCAGGTTGCCCAGTTGCATGCGCGATATTTTTTCCTCCTGCGACGGCGGCCCGTTGGTCACGATGCCGACCCGGTAGCCGTGGTCTTTCAGTGCCGTAAGGGCCGTCTTGACCGGCTGCGGCGCCGGCTCGACAAATGTCGGGTAGCTCAGGCTGTAAGCCTCGACCAGGTCGTCGACCGGGTCGGCCAAATTGAACCGTTCTTTTACCTGAGCGAAGAAAGCCGGCCGGAGGGCGAAACCGTCCCCGTCCGCCGCCTCGAGCCATTGCACGGCCTCGCTCGTCCCGAGCCCACGTTCCGAAGCCCATGCCATAGCCCACCGGCGAAAAACCCCTACCCGGTCGAGCAACGTGTTGTCGAGGTCAAAAAGAACGAGCGCAGCCACGGTCCGATCGTAGTGCGCCGCCCAGGAACCCGGCTCGCCGCAGCAGCGCTGAAGAGCTGCGAGCTGAGAGCTAAAGAGCATGGAACGCCGGGGCGGCCCGGAGCGTAATAGTGGGCATGCAGGATGCGGATCGCTCAATCGACGAAGTTGCTCCCACCCGTCCCCGTTGGCGCCGGGGGTGGCCCGGCGCCCGTGAGTTGCTTGCCGGGTTGGTGGTTCTTTCTATAGCGTTCGTCATCGGGTCGCTCTCAGTGGCGTCGGCGCTGCGGGCGCGCAACCAGCCGCCTCAGAACCACCAGGTAACGGTGACCGGCTCCGCGCAGGAGCAAGTCAAGGCGGACACCTTCGAGTGGGATGCGTCGGTTTCCAGCACGCAGCCGACACCGGCGGACGCCCTGAACCAGTTGAAGCACTGGACATCGGAAATAGATGCGGCGCTGGTGCACGCCGGCGCCCTGAACAGTGAGATCACGGTCGGCCCGGTTTCGGTGCAACCCAACACTGGTTCAAATGGCAACGTCGCCACATTTACCGAGACGGTGAACATCAAGGTACGCACGCACCGCCTGTCAGCCATGGGGCCGGTGGTGGTTGTTGCCGACGCGTTGCTCGAGAGAAATGTCCCGTTTATCTCGCAGCCCCCGCAGTACACCTTTACGGGGCTCAAAAAGCTCCGCCCCATCCTCACGGCGGAGGCGACTGCGGATGCCCGCCGGCGTGCTCAGGCGGCGATCGGCCTGCACGAGAAGCTGGGCAAGTCCCAGTCGATCTACGTCGGCCCGTTCTCGGTCGACGCCCCCGGCTCGGTCAATATCGGCAGCGGCGACTACGACACTGCTTCGCTGCAAAAGGTGGTGTCGGTGGCCGTGACGGCTACGTATTCGACATCGTCCTGAGCCGTACAACCAGTGAGGGCAACCTCGGACCGCTGAAGGTGGCTATGGCCGCGGTGGTCACCTAACGTTTTGCTTGCTGGGCAGCGGTCCGAGCCTGCCCTCAAGCCGGGGGTCGTCGCATGGCAAGCATGGTGTCGATAAGCGACCTGCTCGACGGGCACGTCGTGCTGGACCTTGAATGCCTCGACCGCATCTACCTCAACGCCTACGTCCCCAACCTTCAGGTGAGCGGGCAGGTCGCCACCTTCATGCGTGACCACCTGCACTGCCCTATCCCGTCGCCAGCCGTGATGACCAAGATCGGTGAGCGCTTCCGCGCCGCGGTGGCTGCGTTCGGCGATTCCAACAACATCCCCGTCTTGCGCTTCAAAGCTGACGACCGCCAGATCGACCTGGTGCGGCCCTTGTGGCAGAGCGCGACCCATCCCGGGGTCGTGGCCATAGGTGTGGCCCAAGAGTTCCAACGCGTCTTCACCGCCCGCCAGCGCCCGACCCGCGACCCCAAGGTGCACCTGTTCGGCTTCGACAAGGCGGACCGGCGGGTGACGGTGTACTACTTTTACGTCCTCGACGCTGACTTCGGCCCCGGCTTCATCAAGATCTGCAGCTGGTTCCCCTACCCGGCCAAGGTTTGGTTGAACGGCCACGAATGGGCCAAACGCCAAGCCACCAAGGCCGGCATCGGCTTCACCGAGCTGGCCAACGGCTTCGCCACCTGCGAGGCCCCGGCCCGCCTCCAGGGCATTTGCGACCAGCTCGGCCCGGCCCATATCCAGGCCTTCTTCGAGCGCTGGCTGCGAGCCGTCCCCACCCCCCTCGACGACGCCGACCGCGTTGGAGGGTATTGGTGGGAGCTGTCCATGCGCCAGGTCGAGATGAGCCGCACTATCGTTTTCGACGCCCCCCGGCGGGCCCGGGCGTTCTTCGAGGCCACCGTGGCCGACAATATCGATGTCGGCCGGCCCGACGAGGTCAAAGTCATCTTTGGCCGTCAGATCCGGTGCACCACCAAAGGCGAGTTCGCGACCAAGGTCGTCACCCGAGGCACCGATGTGACCGTCAATGCCTTCTACAAGCACTCCCGGATCAAGGAGTACCTAAAAGAAGGACGGGCGCTGCGCATCGAAACCGTCGTCAACGCCCCGAACGACCTCGGGTGCCAGAGGCGGCTGTCCAACCTCCCCGAGCTGGTGGCCAAGGCCCGAGCGGCCAACCGCCGCCTGCTCGAGGTGCAACGTGCCGGTCAGGGCTGTGCCATCGAGAGCGCTCTGTTCGAGCGCATCTCACAGCCCTCGGTTGAGGAGGGCCAACGAACCGGGGCCTTGCGCTTCGGTGACCCACGCGTCATGGCCCTGACCGGCGCCCTCTGCGTGGCCCTAACTGCCACCGTCGGCTTCACCAACAAGAGCCTTAGCGCCTTGGTGAGCGGCCTGCTCGGTGCTGCCTACGGGCCGGCGCAGATGACCTACGACCTGCGCCGGCTCCGCCTCAAAGGCCTTGTCGCCCGGGTCCCGCAGACCAATACCTACACCCTGACCACCGACGGGCTAAAGACCGCCGTCTTTTACACCAAGCTCGACTGCCGGCTCCTTCATCCCCTCCTGGCTGCCGACAAGCCCCCTGCGCCACCGGCCCTGCGCCGCCCTCGCCGTCATTGACAAGTCCTGCACCGACTACATCAACCGCGCACGGCTCACGGTCGCCGCCTAAAACTTGCCTCATCTCTGAAGATCCTTGTATCTAAGGAGCCCTAGGACGGAGTCCCCTGCGGCTTCTCCGTGCGTGTCGTTCAGCTGCTCGAACTTGTCGAGGTCGATCATGGCCACGGCCACGGGCAGGTCGGGCTCGAGCAGGTCGATCTCTGCAGCCAGGCCGTCCAACGAGAGTGCGGTCGATGCGTAGGTCATAGCTGTCAGCTATTGACATGAAACATATATATGTCAAGAACGCATATGTAGGATTGACCACTGCGATCTCAGCGCTTTGCTGGCGCGGGTACGCTTCATGGTGCACCTCCCGAAGTGTTCGACGACGTCTGTTGCTAAACCAGGCGCCCGAGAGCCACAATGGAGGAGCCGGCTGGTCCGAAAGGGCCAGCTCAGCCGCCTAGGAGGGATGCGAGAGCGGCCGAATCGGACGGTCTCGAAAACCGTTGTGGGCCTCGCCCACCGTGGGTTCAAATCCCACTCCCTCCGCTCAGGGGTCCTTACGAAAGTGAGGCCCTCGAGGTTACGAAACCCCCCGCCGAAGCCCTTGGAGGGCATACGGCGGGGGGTTCTTCGTTGGTGCAGGGTGCAGAGCGGCCAACGCTTGCCCGTCGTCCACCGTTCCCGGCCCGGACGGGGCGTCCAGGCGACAATTCGAGGCCAGTCGGGACAGCACTTTGAGCCCGCCGGCTGGGTTGCTGGCGGGCTCGCAGTTAGCTGGGAGGTTCAGGGTATTGGGGTGGGCCGGTGGCCGGGTTGGCGCTGGCGGGGTCGACTTCCTCGAAGCCGTGGTCTTCGGGGTCGGCCCAGGTGAGCCGGTCGGTGCGGTCGCCGGTGCGCTCGGCCCAGGTGCGCAGGCAGCGCAGGTTGGCGGCGGCTTGGGCGACGGCGACCATGAGCCCGGTCTTGACCAGGCCGACGACGAGTACCCAGCCCCGGCGGACGTCTTCGGTCTTGGAACTTTTGATGTTCCCGAAGCCGGCCTCGACTCTGGAGCGGCGGTTGTAGGCGGCTGTCCACTTGGGGCCGCCCCAGTAGAGGCGCTGGCGGATTTTCGGGGTGACGTCGCCGGGCACGGTGATGGTGCGACGGCACGCGGGACCAGCTCTACTTCGCGCTTCGGCTGGCTGCGATCGAAGAGGCGCTCGGCCGCAATGGTCCGATGCCGGTCGTTCTCGACGACGTCCTTGTCAACTTCGACGACAACCGCGCCAGGGCCGCCCTCCGCTGCCTCGCCGCGCTCGCGGCGTCGAGCCAGGTTCTGCTCTTCACTCATCACCGGCACGTCCTCTCGCTCGCCGAGGAGGTGCTCGCACCAGAGCAGCTCACCGTCCACGAGCTGGCCCTTGCCGCAGGTGGGTAAACCGGGGTTGGTGGCGCACGGCCGCAACTGCCAATACAGCCTGCATCTGCCACTGGATGAGCGCGGCCCGAAGCGTCGTCCGGCATCAAGCAGAACGATGCGTTTGGCACACCGCTACCCCTGAGCCCAAGCGGGCCGGGTACGTACAGACGGTTATCGCGTCCCCCCGACGTCGCCACCCGGTCGTTCCACAAGACGAACCCCCTGCGGGTACGCCGCCGGGCGGGAGGGGTGGCTGGTGGGGGGCCCGCATGACCCGCCCGGTGAAGATTCTCGCGAGGGGGCGCCAACCGGGACAGGCACCGACGATGCAATGCCTCGCCGAGCAGGCCACCGGCTGCTTGCACGACGCAACAGATGGCGCTGGCCGCAGACGCACCTCATGGCGACACAGAACGTCGGATAAGGCGTTCGGGCACCGTCGGCCGACCCACCACGCTGGGTGACCGGTCTCCTCCCGGCTGCGGTAGTGGGCTCTTCGCCGTGACTTTGGCCGTTGTCAGACTCACCGGCCCCCTCCGTCCCCGCGATGGGTCAATTACCCCCCGGCCTCTGTCATCGCCGGCTTCACAGACCCCCCTACTTCTGTTATCCATGAAGCCCCAGACCCCCCCGCTTCTGTTAGACTAACGGTACAGTGGGGGTCCGTGAGGGACGACGAGATCCGGAGGGTACTGACCGAAGCGAACCCCTGGTGGCGTGCCGCTGCGGCGGGTCACGACCCGGTCGAGGCTGTACGGTCGCACCGGCTGATCCGTGACCGGGCCCGCCACGACCTCGGCTACCGTCCTTCGGTCCTGAACGACCTGGCTACGGGCCCGGTCGGGGACTCCCTGGTCGTGTTGACCGGGCCACGCCGGGTTGGCAAGAGCGTCGCCCTGCTGGACCTCGCAGCTGAGCTGTGTGGGCGGAGAGACATTCAGCCGTTCCAGGTGGTCCACGTCCCCTGCGACGGGATGGCCGCACGAGATCTGCGACGGACCTTCACCCTCGGACGGGAGCTCACCCGCCCGGCCGATCTCGGTACGCCCCACGCCCGGATCTGGCTGTTCGACGAGGTCAGCGCTATTGGGGGCTGGACCACCATCGTCAAGGCAGCGCGCGACGGGACCGCTGTCGGAGACGACACCGTGGTGGTAACCGGGAGCCGCTGGAGAGAGGACGAAGACATCGCCGGGAACCTGCTCGCTGGACGCGCAGGTTCGGCCGGCTTGCGCCGGGCCCGCCATCTACTGCCGATGAGCTTCAGGGACTTCGCCACCGCCACCCGTCCAGCGCTCCTGCTCCCCGAAGCTGTCCACCCCGCCGACCTGCAAAGCCCTGCTGTCGCCGCGACCTTGGACGGGCTGCGCTACGAGCTGGACAGCTATGACCTGGCCTGGCAGGACTATCTCACCTGCGGTGGGTTCCCCCGTGCTGTGGCCGAGCACACCCGGCACGGAGCGATCAGCATCGACTACATCCGCGACCTGGCCGCGTGGCTCCGCGGTGACGTGAACCTCGAGGGCCCGCCCGAGTCGCTGCCGCTGTTCCTCGAACAGCTCGCCGGGCGGGCCACCAGCCCGCTGAACGTGGCCCACACCGCCGAGACGCTCGGCTGGACCCGGCCTGTCACGGCAGGGCGTCTCAACCGCCTCGTTTCGGGGTTCGGTGCGCTGTGGTGCCGCCACCATGACGACAGCGGACGCCCGGTCGCTGGCTCCCAGCCCAAGCTGTACCTGGTCGACCCGGTCCTTGCGTGGATGCCCAGCCGGCTGCGAGCCGGTCTGCGCCCACCACAGATGACAGCTCTCACCGAGCAGGCCCTCGGTGTGGCCCTCGCCCGCAGGGTCGACCTTCTCGACGAGGGACGCTGGGTGGCCGGCGACACCATCGGCTACACCCGCACCGGCTCTGGCAACGAGATCGACCTCGTGCCCGTGACGGTGCCCTCCGGTGGCACCACCCTCGAATCGGTACCGATCGAGGGAAAATGGGTCGACGACGGGTGGCGGAGCGAAGCAAAGGTCATCGAGAACAAGTTCCATCGGGGGATCCTCGCCACCAAGAGCCTGCTCGACCTCGACCACCCAAGCTGGGCCGTTCCCGCCCCGCTAGTAGCCCTCGTGCTCGAGTAACCCGGCGACGTTCCCTGCCGTCCGGGAGCTCGACTGCCCTGTTGCAGAACGTGCACGGAGACACCCGAAACGCGTGCAGGACTCGAACAAGGACGGTGCCTAGGCAATGGCACGGAGTCGCCTGCGAACCAATCTGGGGCAACATGCACAGATCATGAGCGTCCTACAACGCATAAGCCCAACGGGTGAGGAGCAAGGAGGAGGCGCTTAGGCGTTGCGGGTTCCCTGCCGGTCACTTCTCAGCGGAAGACCAGGCAGCGATATCGCTCCGCAATTCCTCCAGGCAGCCTCGACGGAGGCTCGCTCGTTTGGCTTTAGCTTCTGATCTTCCTCCGCCGGGCCTGGAGGCACAGCGCTACCGTGTACTTTCTCGGCCATCCGGGGGCTCCAATCGATCCTTGTATGCTTCACCGCGTGGAGGTCGTCGTTGTCGGGGCCGGGATCGCCGGGTTGTCCGCCGCCCACCACCTGGCACGGGCCGGCGCCCATGTCGTGGTGCTCGACGCCGCTGACCGCGTGGGCGGCCGGATGACAACAGACATCGTAGAAGGCGCTTATGTGGACCGGGGCGCCCAGTTCCTGTCGAGCCATTACCGAGAGATCCGCTACTTGGCCGGCGCCGCCGGCTTGGCGAACAAAATGGTCCGGGTCCGTGCGCCAAGTGGCGTCGTGCGGCGCGCCAAGGTCCACACCGTGGTCACCGGGCGGCCGTGGACGGCTGTTACGCGAGGCTTGTTCGGCTTCCGCGAGGTGCTGCCGCTGCTGCGCGCGGGCCTTCGCCACGGGGTAGAGAACCGGCGACTTTCCTTGAGCGACTATGCCGATTGGGCACCCTTCGACGACCGCCTTGCCAGCGTGGCCGTGACGGAGGAGTTAGGTCGGGTGGCCGCAGAGTACCTGGTCGAGCCAATGCTTGCCGGTTTTTATTTCCAGGAGCCGGAGCAGACTTCTCACGCGCTTAGTTCTTGGCTCCTGCAGCATGGCATGGGCTCGCCGCAGATCCTGGCGCTGGCTGGCGGTCTCGGTTCCCTCCCCGAGGCGTTGGCGGCCCCGCGGGAGGTGAGGCTGTGCCAACAGGTGTCCTCGATTAGGGTCTCGGGCGCGGGGGTGGCGGTGGTGAGCAACGGCGCTGAGGCGTACTTCGACGCCGCTGTGCTGGCGGTGCCGGCGCCGAAAGCAAGGACGCTTTACAAGGCGGCTTTCCCTCCCGAAGACGAACTGCTCGCCACCCGGTACTCGTCGACAGTCAACTTGACGCTGCGTCTGGGCCGCGGCCAACTGGGCGAGCTTTCAGGGCTCTACGGGCTCTTGGTGCCGCGAAGCGAGCGCGGCGCTATCGCCGCTGTGGCCGTGGAGGACCGAAAATACCCCGCACAAGACGCCCATTTTCTCAACGTGATGCTCGCCGGTGCTAGTGGTAAGCGCCTGCTCGACGCCCCCGAGGACGACCTGTTGAGCGAGGTGCTCCCTGAGCTTGCCCGTTATGTCAAAGGCGACGCGGAGCTCCTGCGTTGTTACCGGTGGCGCGACGCAGAGCCGCTGTCGCCGGTCGGGCGGGCCAGAGCAATAGCCACTTACCGTACGGGCCTGCCGCCGACTGCCAGGGTCATACTGGCCGGTGACTACATGAGCGCCCCGACGACCGAAGGGGCAGCTCAAAGTGGCCGGTGGGCAGCTAACCGTATGTTGTCGGTTGCGTCAGCGGTTCGCTCCTGAAGGGCATGGTTAGCCGAGCCCAATTGGGAGGGGGTCGCCGCTCGGTGGTGGCCCTATGAAGCTCACTTACGGTTTCGACGGCCATCCGGGTCGTGTTGTGGCCGTGAAGATCCCCCTGGACGCGTTGTAGGCCCAGATATAGGTGTAGCGGGGAGAAAGGGCCCTTGCCCCACAGTCGTTGTCCGTCACAATGGTTTGGTCGACAAAACGAGGGTTACCGCCCACAATTTGTGAGCTGGGTGCGGACTTGGCCGGACCGGCGAAGGTCGCATACTGCCACGAGCCGCTGATGTTGGTGACCACCGCACCGCTGAGGCAACCCGCTCCCCCGAATGGTATGAAAAACTCCGTCGAGCTGCGAGCGCCTGAGCCCCGGGCGATGATCGCTGCATCTTGGCCCGATGCGAACAGGTACAGCGAGCTCGGATGGTCCAGCATGAAGGGGTCACGGGGGACCGGTAACTGGGTAGCCACCCGCCAGGCGCCCTTGCCCCAGGCGAGGATCTTCACGGGGCGCCCACGAGGGTCGAAGCTGAACGCGGCAACAGCCATCTCGACACCATTGACACGGACAACTTGGCTGCGTTCTGAAATATTTGCCGGCCAGACCGCCTTGGCGGAATGTGCCCCAGCTCGAGCTTCGATCGCGCCGATCTCTCTCACGAAGATATCCAGGCTCGATATAGAGGCGGAGCCGGAGGTAAAGGCCGGTCGCGCGGACGCAGAGGCGGTCGCTGCGCCGGCGCTCAGCATTATGGCAGGCGCAGCCAGGGCGGCCATGATGAGCCGCGCTGGCTGGCGGCAACTGGCAGCGGCGGGCAACAAGACGTGGGTAGACGCCATATCGGCATCCTCGCGCGATCGACAGCGAGGTTGTGGGCAGAGGCTTCCTACGATGGCGGACGGTAGGGCGAGATGGAGGTGTGGTTGGCTATGGCTATCGAGCTCAGCGAAGTGCTCCTCGCCGTCGACCTAAAGCGCCCCAGGAGTTAGCTCTCTTCTAGCACGGAGTGCTCGGCGGCCAGCTCGGTGACGTGGATGACGAGGGCGATGTCCGGCTGCG
>DASSZK010000414.1:0-16923 GCA_035702845.1 Acidimicrobiales bacterium | reverse complement strand
GCCCACGCCACCTCCTCGCCGGCATCCGAAAGTTGGCACGCTGCCTCGTGCGCCAGCAGTCCCCCGAGAGAGTACCCGATGAGCTGCCATGGACCACCGGGATGGGCGTCTTTCATGAAAGGCAGTGCTTCTGCCACCATTTCGGCGACCGAGCTGAGCATCGCCTCTCCCTTGCGCAGGCCTCTGGACTGAAGGCCCCAGACTGGCTGGCTCTCAGGTAGGCAACGAGCGATCGGATGGAAGAAATAGAGCATCCCCGAAGCCGCGGGGAAAAGGTAAAGAGGGAGCGCCGCTTCGCTCCCCCGCCGTATGTTGACGAGCGGGCCGAGCGGGCGCCCGGCTACACCTTGGCGGACCACCTCCGCCAAGGTACCCACGGTCGGTGAGTCGAACAGCTCCACTACAGGCAGCTCAATGCCAAAATCGCTCTCGATCAGCGCCACGAGGTCCAGTGCTGCCAATGAGTCGCCGCCGATATCGAAAAAGTTGTCCTCCAAGCTGATGCGCTCGGCGCCGAGCAACTGCTGCCAAGCCGCCACAAGCGCCAGTTCGACCTCGTCACGAGGCTCGTTCACGGCAGGAGCACCTCCGCCGGTGTCGTCCGCGAGCTAAGGACCTCACCTAGGGTTTCAAGGGCGTCGAGGCATTTGCGGTCCCATTCCCCCAAGCGGCTCGGCTCCAGTTTTGACATGAGCCTGTCATGGTCTTTTGCAGAAGCACTCGACGCGGCAACCAGCCGGCGCAGGCACGGCACTGTCCGCTCCCGGTAAAAGACGTCCGCTGCGGCGCCGAGCAGTTCTCTTGCCAGCTCCGCGCTCAGCTCAGATGCCTCGACCATGCTGGCCAAAAGCCATCTCCAGTTGACCAATGGCACGCTGAATGGGCGGTAGCTCTCGGGGTCGTACGACAGCGCGACCTCGCCGTCGTCGTTGATACGGCCACTGCGGTACTGCTCGAAGACCCATCCCCGCCCGGCCATGCCAAGAGGGGCGCACTCCACTGCCCGCAACGCCCCCATCGAGGAGCACCCAACGATGGTGTTGCCTGCCTCCAAAATAGCCCGCAGCTCTGAGATCGGCACCGAGAGGGATTGACCGAACTCCCCGTCGACGACGACCACCAGCGAACCACCACCGGCGAGAGCCGGTATGGCGACGAGGTCGCCGGCTTTGACCGGCGGACGTAGCTCGAAATCACCTTTGGGTGCAGCCTGGTAATACAGCGAGGGGCCGGCAAAAACATACGCCCCTCCAGGACAGGCGTAACCGGGTACGCCGGTCAACTTGGCGACCCTGCCGCCATCCGTGCAGCGCCGGCGCGCGGCCCCACCCGCGCTGGGTCGTCGCAGGACAGCTCCATACCAGGCACCACCACTCGGGCAACGGTCACCGGGACATCGGGCGGCGACAGGACCGACACGAAAACCTTAGGCCAGCCCAACTCGGCAAGGAGGCTCAGCACATAGCGCAAGTCGTCACTGACATTGTCGGTGGCCAGGACCGAGAACTCACCAAATCGCTTCACCGGCCAATCGCTGTAGAAGCTCTGCACCGCAGCGCTCTTTCGCCTGTAATCCTCGACACCGCCGCGCTTGTAGCGGGCGAGGTCCTCTCTCGCGCCGGAAATGACGCCGAGACGAGACTGCACCACCTCGCTCAGTGCCCGGCTGGCCGCCACCACGGGGTCGACGTGCGTACCCGCTCCGCCATTGATGAGCATGCCATCGCCGGTGTTCAAGTCATCTGCCAGGGCGAAGAACGTCGGGATGGCCGTGGGGTGAGCGTACGCGAACAGGCGCAACGCCAAGCCACCGTCGACGATGGCTCTGGCCAGGTCGGCCGGCCCGGGAGGGAGGTCCTCCAGCGGGACCGACCACCCTTTGCCGCTCGCCTCGGCCATCGAGGTGGCATCACGCTCGATTATCTCCAAAAGTGCATGTAAGACGGCCTCCGCTGCGTTGTTGCCCGAGGCAAGCCCAGTTGTATTGGTCCTCATCACTGAGATGTCGTCGCGACAGGCAAGCAGCACCGCCACCGCCGGCAACAACCAGACCTGGCCGGACAGCATCTCGCGGGCCGGTAGCCACCCGATCACCTCGCTCGGCGTCCAAGCTGATTTGGATGGCAGGACGAGGGCCCTGGGGTCGAGACTACGAAGCCGGCGTTGCCGCAGCTGCTCGAAAGAGGCCTGTAAGGGTTGGTGACCTCCCGGTTCGGCGCAGGCGTGCTCGACAGCCTCCATGGCAGCCGAAACTGCCGCCGCAGTGGGCGAAGCTCCTTTGCCCTGGGCCACTGTGATATTGCCAGTCGCCGCAAAGGGACGGTAAGCGTTGAAGACAGGCAAGCGCAAGTGGTCCAGGCCCGTGATGTTCGCAACACGGCTTATGCCGAAGCGCTCCTGCAGTTGGGGCAGCAGCGCCGCTGTCTCCTCCAGAGAGCGGCACCGGTGCGTGCCCGCCGTGACGGCCTTGCGCCCCGTACCCGAGGCAATAACTACTTCAGCCTCGGGGGCGTAACGCTCGATAGCCGCATCGGGCCAGGCGTCAGTGCCTCGCCCTGAGATTGGTGGCACCTGTACTGGTTTGGCCTGCACTGGGTTGATCATGGCGTGAGTGAGGGCGCTCCCCCAGCCGCCCAGCCCCCGTTCGCGCGCACGGGTGCTGAGCTCAGCTGGCTGCAAGCAAAGCTTGCGCGGGTCTTCTAGTTGTCCGAGGTGACGACGCAGAGGGTGACCGGACGTGCGGTCTCCTCTGGGCTCACGACGCACAAAGTGACGGGCCGGTCGTCGCTTTCGGGACTGACAACGCACAGAGTGACCGGGCGGGTCTCCTCGGGGTTGACAACACAAAGCGTGACCGGACGATCGGTTTCGTCAGGACTGACTACACACAATGTGACCGGGCGGTCGAGCTCGGTTGTGGCCACGGCGGTGTTGGCGCCGAAAACCGCTTGTTCGAGCTCTTCCACATCGGTCATTTCAAGCAGTCGCATCGAGCCTCCCTGAGTGCTCCGCTGTTTGAGTTGATCGAAATGGGCTCCCATTGCCACTGGCGGAGGCAACAGTTGCCGAGAGGCCGTACAGAGCGGCTGTCAAACCGTCCTTGGCCACTCGCCGTGAGAGTCTAACTACGCGGGTCTTACGGGTCAAGGAAAGGCCTGAATATTCTTCACAGCGGTCGATCTTGCCACTTGACGTGCGCTTTTTATTTCAGCAAGGTTACGCGACCCAACCTTCGAGGTCACGCTTTGACCAGCGATGGCCCGAATTGACCACTTTGCGCCCGTGGTCGACCACGCGCGTAAACGGCGTTCTCTTTCTAGAACAGGAGCGTCGCCGTGCGCCGAGCCAAGGCCAGCGCGGTCAAGACGGGGTTAGCGGCTCCGATAGCCGGGAAGACCTGCGGGCCGGCGAGCAAAATGGACGGTGCCTGGCGTAGGGCACCTGACGTGGCGACGAGGTCAGAACCAAGTCTCAGGGACGCCGCCTCATGATCACCCGAACCCGACCGCACCCAGTACCCGGTGGCCACACCACTGGTGCAGGCGACGCGCTGCGCGTCCTCGAAATTGAGCTCGAAAGACAGTTGGTCTGTAAGCGAGCGCGGGAGCAGGCGCTTCAGGACTTCTTGATGGCTGCGTCGCAGGTTCTTGTCCGCCGGCAGGTCTCGGACTCGCACTGTGGCCGTTGCGGTGCCTGTCCCGATCTCTATTGCGCCGCTGTTGGCAGCAGACGGCCCGCACAACCACACATGGAGGAGGTCAGGACGCCCGCGCGTCCCGCGCACCACCGAGGCAAAGCCCAACGAACCCGTTACCTCGTCCCACCAATACCCCACGGGTGCCTCGTCGGGGACCAAAGTCGTGCCCGTGCCCGGGTCGAACGGCATTACGAGACCGGTGAAAATATGTACGGCAAAAGTCGTGGCCAGAGCACAGCCAGTACCGGCTCGGTCCAACGCAGACAGGGCCAGGCGCGCCGACTCGACCGCACCGGCCGCGATTACCGCACGGTCGTACTCGCGGCGCTCCCCATCCTCGTCGGTGACGAGAACGACGTCGCCCGCCTGGTCGACTGCCCTGACCCGCTGTGCCGCCCTCACTTCGACGGCACCGTCCTCCAGCAGCTTCGGCAACGGTGAGTACGGTACGTAGCTGCCCCCCTCGTTCCGTATTGCCCGAGGGGGCGTCGCCAGAGGCAACCCCAGGTCGGCTACCAGCCTGTCCCTTAACACCGCCTCCTCGTCAGAGACGGGCTTATAAATATCGTCGCCCCGCCACTGCGACAACTCCGCTTCCACTGTGTCGTAGTAGCCGCCAGGCGACATAAGGTCGTCGACCACGTCGGCAGGCCACAGGCCCGCCATCTCATCAGGCTGCAAGCGTGGGACCATCCCGTGCCAGCACAGCGACCGGCCGCCCAAGCGGCGTTTCAACCCGAGGAGGAGCCCGCCCTCGACGTCGTCGCCCGCCTCAGTCGACCCGGGCGCCTCAGTCAACCAGGGCGCCCAGCGGAAGCAGGTCACATCCTTGCGCTGCCACTCGTGCGCTCGAGGCCCCCCCGGACCTGCTTCATAGACAGTTACGTGGGAACCGGCAGCCAGGTGCGTGGCCAGGTAGCAGCCCGCAAAACCACCCCCGACGACAGCCACTCGCAGGCTTGGCCTCATGGGCAGGGATCATATGTTAAGTGAGCCTGCGCGCGCTCGCAGTGTTGCCTGGCTCGATGAGGGGAGGCGCCGGCGCGAAGAACAAGCCATCTCGACTGGGGCCCTCGCGCCGACATGGGGTATGCTCTGAGTCCCCGCGCCTCTAGCTCAATGGCAGAGCAACGGACTCTTAATCCGCAGGTTCTGGGTTCGAATCCCAGGGGGCGCACGCACGCACCCACCGGGCGCACGGTGTCACCGCACGAGGTCCTCGCGGCCCTGGACGCGGTGCGCCAGGAACAAGAGCTGGACTGGCGCGTTGAGGCCGCTTACCCCGGAGCGTAGACGTGCCGCCTGCTTACGGCCGGTACAGCGATCCGGGCGGCCCTAGCGCCAAGTCCACCGAGGAGCGCCTCTGCCGCGCCTTCGCCATACGAGTGGCGAAGTGCGCTGCTGCCTGAGCTCGTGCTGGTACTCGGGCCCGGCGCGCTGACCTGCGACCAGCGGATGCCCTTTACGTCGAGCCGGCGACGCGACTGCCGGCCCCGCTGCCCGCCGCCGGCGCCCCCCTCACCGGGGGGCCTCCTCAAGTGGTTGTTCATGCCCGTCCCCCCTTATAATTGGAAGGTAGAGACGATTGTTGCGACCGTTGTCCCAGTAGAAGAACGCGGGACGTTGCGCTAATATGCGCTGCGGTGAAGAGCCTGGCGCGCACGCTAAAAGATGCAATGACTTGGCGGGCTATCGTGTTTTTCAGCCTACTTTTCGCACTTCTGACTTGTGCCGCGCCCCAGAAGGCCTTGCTCGTCGACCGGGCCGCTTGTCGCTTGCAACCAAACGGTTTCTTTGCTTATAGCATATGCCCCTTGTACACCGAGGCGTACCGCGGCGGTGTGGGCAAGTTCGCCATATCGGTCAGCCCCAACCCCACCTCCACTACCAACAACCCCGCTGATTACCCCGTGTTATCGACGGTACGGCCCGGGTTGCACCTACCACAGTTGGCGCTCCAGCTTTGCGTTTGCGCGCTGGGCGGCGTCGTTTTCACGGCAATATTCGTCTCTATCCTCATACTGAGCGGAAGGCGCCTGGGCCCTTATGGTTCGGTGCGCAAGGTCCGGCGGTTCAGACAGTTCTAACCCGCTGACCTGCTTGAACCAGGGCGTGCTCACCCGGCACGAAGTCCTCGGGCCCCAGGTGGACTGAGCTACCCCTTCTGGGCCCGCCGCCCAAACAGCGAGAACCCCCGACCTGTCGCCTGCTGAGCATGCCCCAACGCGACGACAACAGGGGCGCTGGCCTCGGCCTGCAAAGTACCGGCCTGCCAGGAAGCAACCAGTTGGTACTGCGTGAAGCCCTCCGGGGTCGATGTAGTCTGCTTCGTACCTCTCGGGCCGTCGAAACAAAAGGTCCCTGTGTGCACGCTTTGTGCAGGCAACTCAGGGACGTCTACGTGGCCGAGTTTGGCGGTGCGCGATAGCAACTGGCGCTCCATCCACACTTCTTCGAACTGGCGGCGTTGCTGCTGGCGCGCTCTGCGACGGGGCCCTCTCGAGACGTCCTTCACCGGTGCCATGTAGTGGACCTCCCACTGCGCCTGCGAGGCGAGCGAGAGGGACACCCGGCCTGGGCCGGTACCCTCGCTGCCCGTACAAAGTACGAACTGCCCTTCGAGGGGGCGGCAAGTCTCGCAGTGCAACCAGGGGGAGCCGTCCGCAGATAGGACCGACAAGTGCGCAGCACCGACAGGTGCTGGAGCGCCGCCGGATGCCAAGGTCCCGGCGTCTGCGCCGGCAAAGAGGCCGCCCAGACCGTCCCGGGGCTTGGCAGGCGGGCGCACCCATATACCCTTGCGAGCAATGACCTTTTTGCCGGAGCGCAGCTCCAGTTCGACAACGACCTGGCTGAGCACCCACCCGAGCCCCGCGGGGTCGCTCGTGCTTGGAGGCGTGTCCAGCGTCTCGAAACGGGCTTGCCGCGGCGCCAGTGGGCCGGAGGGGAACTCGCCGGCGAGGGCTAATGGCGATGCGGAAACAACGCTCTTGACGGTCTGCTTGGACGTTTGGGTGTACGCCCCGATCTTCGGGCCGAGTTGGTACCTGCGGTACCGCACACGTCGAGCCCATCGACAGACCCAACGCACCTCGGCTCGCACGATCTCGACGGGCCGTCGCAGTACGGGTCGTACCACGACTAGTACGTCCTCACCTGCCTCGACCCGTCTCGGGCAGTCGATCTCTAGCGTGAGTGGCGACCGGAACACGGTGCGAAGGTACCAGGCCGGAGCGTCGTCCCCGGGGGTACCTCCTGGTTGGCCGAGCAGCGGCGCTCGCTTACTGCCGGCGTCACGCCGGCAGTAAGGTCCCGTCAGGTAGAAGGGCCGAGTGGGCTCAGGGCGCACCGCTCCAGAGGCTCACGCACTGGCGCCGGCGCTCCTTGGCACGTGCCCCTCGTTAGCCACGCCTGGGCAAGCGGGCCCAGGGCGGTGCGCTCGGCGACCCCTCGACAACTGCTTGAGCCACATCAGCCAGGCGCAGGTTTTGGCTCCGGGCATAGGTGCGCAACGCAGAAAACGCCTCCTGCGTGCTGATCTGCCGCCTTTCGGCAACCATCCCTTTGGCTTGCTCGATGACAATGCGGCTGTTCAAAGCGTGCTGAAGTTGCGAATTGACCGCTTGGGCTTCTAAAGCAGCGCGGTGCTGGAGGATAGCGATGGTGGCCACATCAGCCAGAGCCTGAGCGGCCGCTATATCAGCAGAGACCATCTCGCCGGTGCCTGTGTGGAACAAATTAAGTGCACCGATCACAGACCCTCGAAGGCGCATTGGCAATGCCTGCACGGAACGGAACCCGGCAGCCAACGCCTCAGCGGAAAAGCGGGGCCAAGGGCTGGCGGTACTGGCGAGGTCCGGGTGCGTTACCACCTTGCCACTCAGGTAACAATCGGGGCAAGGCCCCTCTTCAGACTGCAACTCGAAGAGCTCAAGGATGCGCATAGCTTCGCTGGACGACGCCATTACCCGCAAAGCACCGTCGGGGCCGACCAGCATCAGACCTGCCGCCGCGACATCGAACACCTCGACGCATCGGTCTGCGAGCGACGCTAAGAGATCTACGACGTCGAAGTCTGCCACCAGAGTATCCGCCAGAGAGACAAGGGCTTCGAGCAGTACGGCTTCGCGAGAGGCCTCTGTCCTAGTCATGCCGGTACCCGCGATATCGACGGCCCGGGCAATCATCGCCCACGCCGACAGGTAACTCCACGGCATGCCCGCAGCGGTCAGCCCCTGTCTGCGCGAAGTCCACCTTTGTCATTTTTACGTGCCTCCCATTTCGTCCGCGCTCAGTCGCAAGCGCCTCGCCACAACATCTTTGGCCACATCGGCCAAAAGCCGCTCGTTGGCGAAGGCGTACCCGCGCAGCCGGGCTAGCGCGTGGCCGATACCGATCCCGAGCTGGGCCGCAACCATTCCAGACGCCTGGTGCACCACCCAGTGGAAGTCCGCGGCCTCTTCCAGTTCGGCAGCGACTTCCCCACCGGGGCCGGCTTTGGACTGGAAAATGAGTATTGACTCCGCAACTATGTCGGCCATAACGAGAGCATCGGCGTATTGTTGTTGGTCAAGGGAGCCCGCGCTGTCTCGGCAAAGGTTGAGCGCGCCCAGCCGGGTAGCCCCAATATGCAAAGGAAAACCGAAGACAGCTGCCACTCCGGCGCGTAAGGCCGGCGGGCTGAAAGCTGGCCATCGACGCGTCCGGGCATTTGCCAGGTCAGCCTCCAGGACAGGGGTGTCCTGTTGGTACGCGTCGACACAGGGCCCCTCGCCCAGGGCGTACTGGAGCTGCTCGATCACGTCGCTCATCTCGTTGGTGGTGCACAGCGAACCGCCCGGCGTGTTGCCTGACATCAACATGATACCGGCACCCGTCGCACCGGTTACCTCAGCGCTCACCCGGCAGAGGCTCTTTGTTTGGACCGGGTGACCAGCGCGTGCAAGCATGACGAGGATCCGCGCACGCCGCTCTGCGGTGCCATTCACGGGCCTCCTCGAGCGACCGCGCTTCCCGGTAGCTGGCCGACGGCCTGATGTTCACCGGTTATGCGCGGCGATGTAACTTGACATGCCGCAGATAATTCTGTGGGAGCGCTACTAGCCCGCAAGTCGGGCGGTTCGCCCGAGTGGACGGGCCCGGGAATAGCCCCGATATATACCTCGTTCTCAGGTTGAGCGCCCACACCTACCCCAAGAATGTCCTCGAGCCCGCAAATACGCAGGGTCCGAAGGATCCTGGCATTTGGCGCCCGGACGGTCATTGACCTCGACCGTCGGCGCAGGTACGCCTGCGCCCTCACCAGGACACCAAGAGTGGACACGCTAATGAAATCCAGCTCACTGAGATCGATGACGACGTCTCCTCCGTCGTCGTCGCGAATGGCACGCGCCAAGATCAGGCGAAGCTCTGGCTCAGTCGCCAGGTCGTGCTCGCCGGACAACCAAACAACGGCAGGGGCTGCTCCTGTCAAACGAGAGCTACCCAGCGACACGGCCTGAGACGATAGATCGATGAACACGATGCTCTCCTCCCTCGAACGCTATGAACTTCGCGTACCGGGGTCTGGAGTACCGTCCCCAACCAGCAGTTAGCCGGTCCGACACAGAGGGGGCTGTGTGTGCCAGGAACATCTTACTACACCGTTGAGGCCGACGTAAGGGGAAACCGGGGCATTCCCCCTTCGCGTCTACCTCAGACCGGGCGCAGCTCTACCACGGGGATGACTCGCTCTGTCTTGGCCTGGTACTCGGCGAAGCCGTGGTACCGGCGGGACTGCTCGGCGTAGACGCGTTCCCTCTCGTCCCCCTCGAGCGCGACAGCCGTGGCGTCGTACGTCTCGGCCCCCACCTCCACCTTCACCGCGGGGTTCGCCACCAAATTGCGGTACCAGTCGGGGTTCGTGTCGGCACCGGCCTTGGAGGCGAACACGTACCGGCGACCGTCCAGATCGAGGTACATCATCGGGTTCACCCGCTCGGTGCCGCTCTTGGCCCCCGTGGTGTGCAGCAACAACAGCGGCGCACCTTCGAAGTTGCCACCGACCTTGCCGGCATTGGCCCGGAACTCGGCGATTATTTGTGCGTTCCAGTCGTTGGGGTCACTCATGACAGTGACGCTACCCGCTGGCGCCAGGAGTTTTACGCGCCAGTACGGAGGGCCTAACCTCCAGAGCGGACCACCGCTCCCGAGTGGGTCAGTTTTGCGCGGTACATGGCCAGATCGGCCTCCCGAAGTATGTCGTCTGGCCCGACATGCTGGGGACCGCCGAGGGCCAGGCCGATGCTGACGGTGACAGGCAAGAGTTTGCCGTCCACCTCGTAGGGCTGATTGAGTGCCGTGGCCAGGCGCTCCACCAACGCGTCGAGGCCGTGCTCGGAGCTGGCATCGACCAAGACCACGAACTCGTCGCCACCTATCCGAGCGGCGACGTCGGCGTTTCGGATGTTCCGACGCAGTCGGTCGGCTGCTTCGACAAGTACCGAGTCACCTGCGGCATGGCCCAAGGTGTCGTTTAGGACTTTGAAGTTGTCGACGTCCATCCACAGCACGGCGTAAGCGCACGAGCTGTCGCCGGCGCTCAGGGCCATGGCTTCCGTGAGTTGCTCGCGGAAGTGCCTTCGGTTGGCCAGCCCGGTGAGGTCGTCGTGCAACGCGCGCTCCCTGAGCAACCCGTAAGCGCCGGCCAGCTCTTCGGTCTTGGTTTGAAGGTCCGAGAGCACAGCCCGGTGCTCCATGAGCTCGTTGAAGATGTGGGCCCACATGAAATAGCCCTCGTCTTCGATCTCGGGACCAAGCTCTTGGACTGTCACCAGCACCCCGCGGGGCCCCATCGAACCCCTGAACGGGAACAGGCACACCGCTTGACCGGGGGGGACCGAGTCGACGAGCTCGGCTGGCGGGAAATCACGACCCGCGAGGGCGACGCTGCGGGCTTCGCCTTGGGCGGCTCCGGGGACCACACGCTCCGTGAGGGTACGCAACCGGTCGAAAGCTTTCGCTCCTGCCGCCTCCCCGTCGGCGCCGTCCTCCAGAGCGAGAAGCCCTTCGTGGGCGCCGGTGAGGCTCAGCCAGTCCAGGGAGGAAGGAGCCTTACTGCGGAGCAGTGCCAATGCCAGGTGCATCCCCGAGCGCAGCGACTGGCGCAGGCGGTAGTAGTCCGACGTTATGAGCCCATCTGAGACCTCGGCGCCATCCCCGCGTACCTTCGGCTTTGCGCAGCCGCAGCTCTCCCGCACGACAAGAGAGGTGGGGACCAGATGGCGTCCCGTCGCCACATGCTCGCCTTCCAGCAAGCGCATCAAAAGTTCAAGCCCCGTCTCTCCGAGCCTGGCCGGTCCTTGGCTTACGGTCGTGAGGGACGGCGACAAAAGAGCGGCATCCGGTTTGTCATCGAAACCGACAACGGCCATGTCAGAGGGGACCGAGTACCCAGCCGATGCCAAGGCGCCGATGACGCCGACCGCGTTGAGATCGGTGCCGGCGATGACGGCAGTGCAGGGCAAGCCCCTCCTGATCATCTCGTGCGCACAGGGCACAGCGCCGTGCTCGAAATTGTTCTCAGCAGGGAAGACGAGCTCAGGATCGGGTTCTATCCCATTGCGCCTCAAGGCGTCTTGGTACGCGCCCAGGCGCTCGCAAATGTCGAAGTGGCGCAACCACCCAACGAAACCGATCCGTCGATGACCGTGCTGGACAAGGTGGTCTACGGCCTCGTAGATACCGCAGGCGTTGTCGCTTACCACCTTTGGGCAATCTATCCCCGGGTCGTCGTTGCCAATCATGACCACGGGCTTGCCCCGGTCCTGGAGCGCATTCAAGTACGAGGCGCTGGCGGCGGAGCACTGAGCAAGCCAGCCGTCGACATAGGCCCATGCGAGCTCCCCGAGGTCGTCCAGGGAAGCGCTCAGGCTGTCGTCGCCCAGCAAGCCCAAAGAGCGCACCGCGATAAAACGGCCGCCGTGGCGCGTCGTGGCGCGGCACGCCGCACCCACCAGCGCGCCCTCATAGGAGCCCGACAGGTAGCAGCCCAACAGCCCGATCGTCGGTCGCATTGCGTCTTCCCCGTACCAGGCGGCCATCGACCCAATTGCCGACTGGACGGCCGTCTTGGAATAGATATCGTCTGGGCCTCGCCCAGCCTTAGGGCCGCAGCCGGCCTTATTGCAGGGAGGGCGCTCCCGCTCTTCAACAGTACGCGTTGCACCGCACGCCGCGCGCTCGATCTTGCCGCCCGGGCGACCTCATGGCGCGGACAGAGGTTACGGGCAGCTTGCCTTGGGCTGAGCGCCCGTGAGCCGGCACATGTCGTCCACCAGTTGCCCGGCAGCAGCTCGCATGGTCACCGAGGTCGGGTTGGAGCCCGTGGCTAGGTAGGCAGCCGCCCGGTCAAAATCCCAACCGGCAATATGCGACGCGTCGTACTGGCTACCCACGAAGTAGTAACGGCCTCCGAGATCGAGGAAAGGTATGCCTCCGGCCTCGCCGGGCGGGACATAAGGGGACGAATCGTACTTGGAGAACAAAGCCGACTGAGCCGAGCTCATCTTGTCGCGCAACGGGTACTTGCCGTCTGGCCCGGCAACACTGCCCTGGGTCTCGACGGCTACGAAATCGAGATAGGAGCTGCGGTAGACCGAGCCGGCAAAGGTAACCGTCGGGGTTCCTGGGTTGACGCCATCAGTCTCGGACGAGGCGGTCCCCCTCAGCGCACTGAACGTCCCGAACTTGGACAGCGCCGACAGCAAGGCCCAGCGCTCCGCAGCGCAGTAGGGGCAGTAGTTGGCGCCTATATAGAGAACCTCTGGTTTTCCTCCGGAGCTCAATGCCGCAGCGGAGAGGGGCAGCGCCATTGGAGGTTGAGCGGCTTTCGGCGACGATGTGGCGGCTTCCTTCAACGCCGCGGCCGGCACGTTCTCGAGAGGCCTCAGCGTGGCAGGGGCCACGGCATAAGTGCCACTGGCACTGGCACCCGTCGCAACGGGTGGGCCTGCTCCTCCGCCCGCGTACGCGATGGCAAGGGCGGCCACCATGGCGAGCACGACCAGGCCGGCGCCCACAGCCAGCTTCGACCTGCGGCGGCGCGCTCTGGCAGCTGAGCGGGACCGGGTCCCTGTTCCGCCAGGCCTCTCCGGCTTACCTTTGTACGAGCCCGGACCGCCGGCCGCAGAGCCCCTTTTGACACCAGGGCGAGCCGGTACAGAGCTGCGCGCCTGCCGGCTGATGTCGGCCATGTGCCACCTCCGTGAACTGCTAGGGCCTGTCACTAGTCTCCGAGCCCCACCGCGCTGCCAGGCAGGGCCGTTAGGCCAGATCACAAGGCCCGGAAGGCTCCAGGCACGGCCTCATTTGGAGCTCGGCCAACCCCCCACCGTAAGCTGGCCTTATGGCGCGACGGCGCACCCAGGACAACAACGATGCCCTAGACAGCGCGGCCAAAGTAAAGGCCAAGCCTCAGGGCACGGCTGCAAACGGCAAGGCTCCCAAGGCCAAGGGCCGCAAACGGCGGTTCCGCGGCGCCTTCGGCCGCACCATCATGAAGGTGCCCCGGCTACGGCGCTTTTACCTGTCTCGCCTGATCAAGACCATCGATCGCTACGAGAAGAAGGGCCGCGCCCTGCCCAAGGGCTTAGAAGAGACGGCCCGCTTCTTGTCGCGCGTACCTAAGGCCAAGCGCTTGGAGACCCTGGACAAGGCCATCCAGGTGAACGAGGACATGCCCAACATGGGCCGGGAGATGCGCCGAGCGGCGAGCCGCCAACGACGCAGTGGCCAAAGCGACTTCCACTACCGGCCTGGGTCCGCACCGGGCACGTTCAAGCAGGCCGGCGGGCGCAAGCCAAAGGTCCGCTGACCTCCTGCCCGGCCTGACGGTCCCGCCACGGCGCCGGATCTCATCGAACCTCCAGCCCCGTACCTGGTGGGCCAGGACCTGCCCGGTTAGGACAGGCCCTTGGCGGGGACGCCGAGCAGTGCTACTCTGACCACTAAGCGTGATTGGGGTGACCGAGGGGACTTGAACCCCCGACCTCCAGGGCCACAACCTGGCGCTCTAACCAACTGAGCTACGGCCACCATGGACTTCTCAGTTTGGCACAGCTCCGCCCCCGGGGCCCAAAAACTAATCGTTGGGGCGCCCCTGGCCGATGGTTAATACATGGCCCGAAGGGACGCCGCGGCGGCTCAGCCCCGCACTGATTGCCAGGATGAGGACCTCGTACGCCTCTACCTGGACAACATCGGCCGCTACCCGCTCCTCACCAAAGAGGACGAGTGGCGTTTGTCCCGCCTGATCCAGGAGGGACGCGAAGCACAGGAACTGCTGGCCACGCTGCCAGCCCGCTCTGCACGCCGGCGTGAGCTGGCAAGGATCGCCAAGCGGGGCGAGGCGGCCACGGACGAGTTCATCAACTGCAACCTGCGCCTGGTCGTCTCCATAGCCAAGCGGTACCAGTCCTCTGACCTGCCGCTGCTCGACCTCGTGCAAGAAGGCAACCTCGGGCTCATACACGCCGTAAGCAAGTTCGACTGGCGCAAGGGCTTCAAGTTCTCGACCTACGCCACGTGGTGGATCAAACAGGCCATCAGCCGGGGCATTGACAACACGTCGCGCACTATCCGGCTCCCGGTGCATGCCGGCGACCAGGTGCGAAGGCTCCTGAGAGTGAAGCGCCAACTGGAGAACCAAAGCGGGCGCACCCCGAGCCTGGCCGAGCTTGCAGCCGCCCTCGATATCACCGAGGCGCAAGCAACCGAGCTGCTTCGCCACGGCAGCGAGCCGGTGAGCCTGGACTCCAAGGTCGGCCCGGACGGCGACAGTGAGCTCGGCGACATCGTGGCCGACGTCTCATCGAAGTCGCCGTTCGAAGCGGTAGCAGACGCAATGCTCCCCTCTGAGGTGGCCAAGCTGATGGAAGTGCTTGACGAGCGCGAGCGCGAGATACTGCGGCTGCGCTACGGCTTCGACCGCGGCGACCCCCGCACCCTGGAAGAGGTGGGCGCCACCCTCAACCTGACCCGTGAGCGCATCCGCCAGATCGAGCGCGCCGCCCTGTCAAAGCTGCGCCACCCCTCTTCCAAGAGCGACACCCGGGACCTCCTAGCCAGCTGACGGCCCGCAGGCCTGAGCAATGTTGGGCGCCAAGGCTCGCCCATGTTCTACAGCACAGGCCGTCCTCCACTACCGTCGAAGGCGGCCCCTGTAGCTCAGTGGATAGAGCGGCCGCCTTCTAAGCGGAAGGTCGCAGGTTCGAACCCTGCCGGGGGCGCCCGCCCGCCCTGACGTCATAGCTGTCTCGTCTGTTCCGTCCGTCGGCCCTCCCCTACCCCCTCACCGAAGCCGGGCGCGGAGAGCGTCATTCGTTGCCGTCCCCTCACCCGCACAAGCTGTCACGGGCAGGGTGGCGCTTCTCCGGTCGTGAGATCGGCGACCGCTCGAAGCGTCGTGTCGGGCGTCGCGCCGTTTGGCGCCGCGACGATCGCCGTCGTCGAGAAGGTGTACTGGCCGGGCAGCCATCGCCCGTCGTTGCAGGAAAGATGGTTACGGGTCGCCGAGAAGCTCGGCCCGAAGTTCGGCCCGCTCTCCACGCAGTTTGCGAGGTCACCGGCCCGGTGCAGTCGGAACACCCTCGTAGCAGAAGAGGGCGGCGTATACGCAAGTGTGGCGTCAACGACAACCCGCCGTGTCGCGCGACAGCTCGCAGCGGGATTCGACCATCCAGCGAGGAAGCGCACATCGTTACTCCCAAGGAGCACCCCCGCACTGAGCGTGAACTGGCCAGTCCCCGCGCTCGCGTACGCGCTCGTCTGGCCCGTCGTCGTGCCGCCGCCTGCCGCGAAACCTGTCCACATCAGCGATCCCGAGGGCACGACGAGAAGCAGGCCACAGATGCCGACCGCCCCAAAGCTCGAAACGCGCAGGAACCTTGTCATGGCGCACTCCCGATCGATGTCGCGCACGTAGTCATGCTCGTCGGTCTCGGTCGGCCCCCGCTTTGCGGGCGTCTGCGTGCACAAGCAAGGCGTCACTCACTGCCGGCACGGAGCTCAATGCGACGGCTCGTAGATCGTTGCGTACACGGCCGTCGTCGAGGCGTTCTGGCCAATGGCGGCGCAGAACTTTGTCGTCGGGCACGACACAGAGGTGAATGGATCTTGGCGGATACGGTGTGGGGGGAGGACCACCGAGATCCATTGTAGGAGAGGGCGGCGCCAGCACTGTCGACCGCCATGCAGAACTTGGTCGTCGCGCACGACACTCCGGTCAGCGACGCACTCGCGTCGATGCCTTTTGGTTTTGACCACCTGCTGCTCGCATAGGTAAGTGCATTGCCGTTCGCATCGACAGCGACGCAGGACGACGTGCTCGCGCACGAGACCGAAACGAGCGTTCCGGACGGGTCGATCGAGGTCGCCTTCGACCAGGACTGGTTGCGGTAGTAAAGCCCCTTCCCTGACTGGGAGACCGCTACGCAAAACTTTGCCGTCGGGCACGAGATCGAATCGGCCGACACGGCGAGTGCGGTCGGTGACGACCAGTTTTTCCCGTTGAAGATCAACCCGTGCCCTGTCGGAGAGAAGTTATCGACCCCTGCACAAAAGATCCTGCTCGCGCACGAGATCGATACGAGGGCGTCTTTCGTGTGCGGCCCAGCTGACCACTTGCCGTTCAGGCGGTGGTAACTAACACCACCGGTCCCGAGGTAGGCGCTCGCCCCAACCACCTCACAGCCGCCATTGGCCAGGCACGAGACGCTGGCAAGACCGCCGCCTCGGTCGATCACGACCGGTGACGACCAAGTCTTCGCACCGGAGAGCTCGATGCCCCCGCCGCCCCTCGCACCGACCGCCACGCACAGCTGAGCCGAGGCACATGAGACGGCCGATAGCAACGCCCCCCTGCCCTGGAAGAGCGTCCTCGCAGGGGCCCAGTGGCTACTTTGGGGACTCGAGACCGCGCTTGTCCGGGAGCTTGCTCCCGCCGAGGATGCCATGCCTGCGGCACCAACCGATCCCATTCCGAAAGCGAGGAACACGGCGAGCACTCGAGGAGCGGTCAAGATGAAGGCACCCGTGCCTTGGGGCACTCTGGAAACTCGGTTGGCTGCCGTCACGCCCCGCCACGCACCTCTTGGCTGTCCGCTCAAGAGCCGGTCCCGTCTTCCGCGAGCACTCGCCTCTTGATAATCGAGTCGATCACGAGAAGGGTTCCAGCCGCGACGAGGACC
>DASSZK010000373.1:0-9472 GCA_035702845.1 Acidimicrobiales bacterium | reverse complement strand
TCTTGGAGGGCGAACGTACCCGTGCCCGATATCGTGATGTCCGAGAGCGAGACACCGCTTATCTGGCCCTCGACCCATTGGACAGCTTCGAACGGGCTTTGCTCAATGAGAAGGTTGCTCACGTTTATAGGAGCGTTGATGGTGGCGTCGTGGGCGTCGAACCACAAGGCGCCCACACCGAACTGCCAGTTGGGGTCCAAGTCGCCATCTCGGATGAGCGTGTCGTTGCTCACGGTCGTGGTGCCGAGCGTGGTGGAGCTGAAGCGCTGGGCCACGGTGATGCCCCCGCCCTGGGTTATGCCCGTGTCGACAACCAAGTTGCCGGTCACGGTGTTGTTGTTGCCGCCGTAGACGGCGATGCCGTTGGCGAGCTGTTGTAGCTGGACGGTGTTGTTGGAGATCATGTCCCCTGAGTCGGCACCGATGCTGGAGTCCGACCATAGAGCTATGCCGTCGTCACCGGTGTTGCGGATGTCGCTGTTGGTAATTGTCGAGTTCGTGACCCCGCCGTGCAGGTTTATGCCGTCGGCTGTCGTATCGCGGATCCTCATCCCACTGAAAGTCAGATTGGTCATGGGGCCGTCCATCCAAGCACCGACCTTCATGTGCTCGATCCAGATGTTGGTCACCGTCGAGTTGCTCATGGCCCCGCCGATGCCGTTGACCTGGCAGCTGTCGCAACGGTCCTGCACGTCGCCCGAGATGGCGAAGTTTTGCAGGTGTACGTTGGTGCTCGGGTTGGGGGCGGAGTTGCCGTAAAAACCCGGGGCGCTCCCCACTATTGTCGAGTACCACATGCCGGCGCCGGCGATGGTGATGTTGTCGACCATGATGTGGCCGGGGATCAGGTAGGTGCCGGGCGGGATCCATACTGTGCCGCCAGGCCCCGCAGCACTTATGGCCGCGTTGAACGCATTGGTCGAGTCATTTGCCCCAGTCGGGTCGGCTCCCTCGGATGTGACCGAGACTGAACCCGACGGCTGGCTGAGGGCGGCGGGGACTTGTTCGAAGTCGGCAAAGTCGATCGTATAGCTCGAGGCTGTGTCTTCGGAGTCCACCTGCAACCTGAACGTCGTCCCAGCGGGGTACGTGGTCGACAAGAGGCGGTGGACCTCGTCGTAAAAGTGGTGAGGGTTGCCGCTGCTCGGCGTATTGGTGAACGGGTAGCTCCCGTAGTACCAGCTGTACGCGTTGGTCAGCGTGAAATCGGGTTGCTTGACGCCGTTTACGTACAAAGAGATCGTAGCGGTGTAGACCGAACCGTCGGAGCTGTCCGGGATGCTGTAACGAAAGTCGATCGAGTTCGTGGCGATCGGTGAGCTGAACTGCACGTACTGGCCTTGGCCCGACAGCGTCACGGCCTTACGGCCCGAGGCCTCGTCTGCCAGTTGGCCTTGGGTGTAGCTCGGGCCGATAATCGTGCCGTTGGTCTGGGCGTTCTCTGCTTGCATCTCGACGTAAGGCAATGAGGCGCCTTGGCCCCCGGTTGCCGTCGAGGCTGCGCTGGCCGCGGATGTCGCTACGGCGGTTGACCCGAGCCCGACGAGGAGTGCGCCGGCCGTAACGGCGGCGCGGATGCGGCCAGACTTGGGGACAGTGTGCCGGCCGGTAAGGCGGCCCCACGAGGTGGGCAGGGCGAGAAGGCGTAAGCGCATAGGCATCTCCTTGCACGGAAGCCGGTCATTGCTGGCGCGGCTTGGTTGCGGTTGACAAGACGTGGCTCCCCCCGTGAACCAGTCCCTCACCGCAGCCGGCGCGCTCCCCCGCGCCGTGCACCGGTACTCCTGTGCCCCCCGGCGCAGGATCCTCATGCAGCCCGGCTCGGGAGCCACTCCGCACCGGCACGCACTCTGGAGGTGACTGCCTAATGGGTGACTGTAACATAAGTCACAGACCACCGCAAGAAGTAGACGAACCATCGACAGAACGCGACGCCAACCCCCGAGCCGCCCTCAGGCGTGTCGGTAATGTGAGGGGCCCCGTAGGTTTGTAGCGTCCTGACCGCGCGGATGGAGATAACGCTCACATGAGGCTGGCTGTCTTTTCTGCACATCTGCCGCACCCCGAAGGCGATGCCACCGGGCGCGCCCTGTTGGCGTGGTGCGAGGGAGCGATAGCTCTCGGGCACAAGGTGGAGGTGCGGACCTGGCATCCCATAGCGCACGACTTCGACATGGCCCTGGTCCCGGATTGGTGCGACTACCGGCCCGCAGCGATTGAGCAGGTGCCCATGTGGCTTGAGCACCTCCGGTCCATTGTCAACCCCCGGGAGGGGATCGCCCGAGCTGGCCTCGAGGCGCCGGACGACGCCATCGTCGTGGCCGACGACCAAAACTCGGCACCCGCAGTCATGACGTTCCCACGGCGAGTGGTGACCTTCCAGCATCGGGAACTGATCGACGCTCTTGCCGTCCGCAAGGGGATCCCTGCCGGTGTGCAATGGGAGAGAGCTGAAAGGCGAGCAGCCAGGGGTGTGCCCTTGACCATGGTGCAGTCTGAGCGCGTGGGGCGGTTGCTGCCGGGCCGGGTCCGGATCGTACCCATAGCGTTGAAGGCGCCAGCGCAGCCCGTGCCCGTTGTCGACCGCCCTGTCGCGATCATGGTGGCCCATTGGGCTTGGCCCCCAAACGCAGCGTCGCTGCAAAGGTTGCTTGCCATGTGGCCCTCGGTGCGCGAGGCGGTCCCTGGCGCTGAGCTGATAGTCGCCGGGCGGGGGCTTCAGCCCGACTCTGTCGGCCATGTCGCCGGGGTCACGGCACTAGGCGAGTACGCCTGCGCCGAGGACGTCCTGTCGCAGGCGGCGGTCATGGTTTTCCCGGCTCCTCCGTCATGCGGGCCCAAAGTCAAGGTGCTGGAGTCGCTCGCTTACGGCGTGCCCGTAGTCACGACTGCGGCCGGCGCCGAGGGATTGTCGCTGGGCCCCGACGAGGGCATGGTCGTCACTGACCAGGAGAACTTTTCCCGCAAGGTCATCGAACTGCTTCGAGCCCCAGAAAAAAGGAGCCGGCTCGCGGCGGCAGGCCGCAAGGCAGTACTCGAACGCCACTCGCCCGAGGCAGGAGCGAGGGCCCGCATAACCGCCATAGCAGAGGCCTTCCCCGACGCTGACTGACGATCACCAGGCGCCCACATCCGTCCCCGACCCGCTCTCGCCGGCCGTAGAACACGAGCCGTCCAGAGGCCGTTTCGTGCTCCGCGCCGGCGAGCTGACAGCGGAGCTTGTTTACCAGCGCGACGGCGACCAGCTCGTCATGGTCCATACGTGGGTGCCCGTGGAGCTGCGCAACCAGGGCATCGCAGGGCGCCTAGTCGAGGCCGCGGCGAGTTATTGCCGCCAAGAGGGGCTTATTGCAGTGGGCGCGTGCTCTTTCGCCCGGGTTTGGCTGGCCCGCAATAGGCACAAGATCCCCGGCCTCGTAGTGGGCTGAAGCTCGCAGGCCCACCGCGCTCTACGCAAGGGGCAGGAACAAACCGCACTCTGGCGACGTTGCACCAGTCCCGCATTGCGAAGCGGGACGACAAGGAGCGTCGATGTCTGTTGCGACACAAACACTGCCGGTACTGCCTCTGAGCTCTGGGGTCGTACTCCCCGGGATGGCTTTCACCCTGGCACTGGAAAGTGACGACGCCCGAGCCGCCGCGGAAGCCGCGGGGCCTGCTGGAGGGCGCCTTGTCATCGTGCCGCGCCTTGACGGGCGATATGCATCGGCGGGCACGATCGCCGAGGTGGTCGAGCTCGGGGAGCTGCCTGGTGGGCAGCCGGCCATGGTTGTCCGCGGCCTCGAGCGCGCCCGGCTTGGCACTGCCGTACCGGGGACGGGCCAAGCGCTATGGGTGCAAGTCGAGCCCGTCACCGAAGGTGAGCCCACCGCCGAGGCGGTGGAGCTGGCGCGAGAGTACCGAGCCGTCCTGGAAAATATCATCCTCGCTCGGGGCGCACGCCAGCTCCTGCCGAGCATCCGCTCCGTCAGCGAACCATCTGCAGTGGCAGACCTCGCCGGGTATTCCCCCGACCTCTCGCTCGCCCAGAAGGTCCAGGTGCTGGAAACGGTCGAATTGGAAAAGCGGCTCCGGCTGGTTATCGGCTGGGCACGCGAGACGCTCGCAGACATAACGCTGCGCCAGCAGATCAAGAGCACCGTCGAAGAAGGCATGGAGAAGACCCAGCGCGAGTTCCTACTGCGCCGCCAACTGGAGGCGATCCGAAAGGAGCTGGGCGAGCTTTCAGGCGACACGCCGGCCGAGGGCCCCGAGCACTACCGCGCCCTGTTGGCCGCCAAGGCTCTGCCGGCTCATGTGAGTGCCGCTGTGCAAAGGGAGCTGAACAAGCTGGAGCACACCAGTGAGCAGAGCCCCGAGTACGGGTGGGTGACGGCGTGGCTCGACACAGTGCTGGAGCTGCCGTGGGGTGAAATGAGCACCGACAACCTGGATATCGCAGGAGCTCGCCACACCTTGGACGAGGACCATAACGGCCTCGAAGACGTGAAACAGAGGATCATCGAGCACCTTTCCGTGAGGGCGCTGCGCGCTCGCCGAGGTCTTGGGGATGCCAACGGTGCCGGTGCAATATTGGCTCTCGTCGGGCCGCCTGGGGTCGGCAAGACCTCCCTCGGTGAGTCCGTGGCGCGGGCACTGGGGCGCAAGTTCGTGCGGGTGTCGCTCGGCGGCGTGCATGACGAGGCCGAGATCCGAGGCCACCGGCGCACGTATGTCGGTGCGCAACCTGGGCGCCTGGCTCGGGCCCTGCGCGAAGCCGGGACCATGAACCCGGTGATCGTACTGGACGAAGTTGACAAAGTCGGTAGCGACTACAGGGGAGACCCGTCCGCCGCTCTGCTCGAAGTGCTGGACCCGGCGCAGAACCACACGTTCAGGGACCACTACTTGGAGGTCGAGCTCGACCTGTCCAAGGTCCTGTTCATCGCCACCGCCAATGTTTCCGAGACCATCCCTGGGGCGCTGCTGGACCGCCTCGAGGTGATCCGCATCGACGGCTATACCGACAGTGAAAAAGTGGCGATTGCCCGTGACCACCTCCTGCCGCGCCAGTTGGGCCGGATCGGCCTCGACGCCGGCGAGGTCCATGTGAGCGACGACGCACTGGGCGTGATCGCCTCCGACTACACACGCGAAGCCGGCGTGCGCTCGCTGGAGCGAGAGGTGGGGCGCCTGTTGCGCAAGGTGGCCACCAAGCTGGCCGATGGCACCGGCGTGGCGCCGATCGAGGTGGGGGCCGGTGACGTCAGGGCATGGCTCGGTCGCCCCCGGTTCTTTTTTGAAGCGGCTGAGCGGACTTGCGTACCCGGTGTGGCCACCGGCCTGGCGGTGACCGGTGCGGGCGGTGACGTCCTTTTTGTCGAAGCCACCTCGCTCGCCGGTCCTGAAGGCCTTACCCTGACAGGGCAGCTGGGAGACGTGATGAAGGAATCAGCAGAGATCGCCTTGTCCTACGTCCGGGCACATGCCGGTGAGCTTGGGGTACCCGAAGATGCGTTCACCACCAAGCGTTTTCACGTCCACGTGCCTGCCGGAGCCGTGCCCAAGGACGGCCCATCGGCGGGGGTGACGATGGTGAGCGCTCTGGCCAGCCTGTTGCTAGGTCGCCCGGTGCGCCCCGATGTCGGCATGACCGGCGAGGTCACGCTGCAGGGCCGGGTCTTGCCAATAGGTGGGGTCAAGCAAAAAGTCCTGGCCGCTTACCGGGCAGGCCTCACCCACGTCGTACTGCCGGCTCGCAACGGCCCCGATCTCGACGACGTGCCCGCAGAGGTAAGGCAGAAGATGAGCTTTACGTTGGCGAGCTCCGTGGGCGAAGTGCTGTCCGCGGCGCTCACGCCGGCCGAGGAAGCGGCTCTGCCTCTCGCCTCCTGAGCGCACCGCCGGCCTCCCTGGCCGGCGGCGTCACCGACCCGCATGCCTCCAGCGGAAGTGGACGAACACCCGGCCGAAGTTGTCCGAGTCCTTTTCCACGCGGTCATAGAGCGCCTTTATCTCTTTTTGCTCGAGGAAGCGCAGCACGTGCTTCTTCAGTTGGCCGCTGCCTTTTCCGGGGATGATCTCGACAGAAGTTGCCTTTTTACGGACGGCCTCGTCGATCACGGCACGCAGTGCCCGGTCGATCTCGCCACCGTGGTTATAGATGTCGTGCAAATCGAGCTTGAGTTTCACGGCGCGGGTGCCAGGGGTCAGGGCTGGGTAGCGGCTGGGGTGGGTGGCGCCGGGAGAGGGGCGATCGGCGCCGCGGGGGTGGTGCCCGGGTTCAGCCCGAACGCTTCGGCCATGGCCTCGACTCGTGCTCGAGCGGCGGCTACGGGAGAATGCCGTCTCAGTAGCACGCCGCGTCCGGCCGCGCCGATCTTCGCCCGCTCCGAGGGGTCGAGCAGTAGCTGCACGAGCCGTTCAGTGAACGCCGGGCCCCGTTGCACCACGGCCACTGCGTCTTGTCCGGTTGCCTCTGGCCCGTCTAGCAAGAGGCCCTCGGCTCCCGAGGGTGTGGTGAGGACGGGGACGCCGAAGGCCATGGCTTCGAGCACCTTTATCTTCGGGCCCGACGATCCTGGGCAGGGGAAAGCGACCAGTCCTGCACGACCGAGGACCTCCTCGACGGACGCGAAGGCCCCCAGGGCCTCCACGCCGGCAATAGTTCCGAGGTCGCCGCGGTTCAACCCGCGGCCGGCGACCACCAAGGTCGCCCCTGGCACCCTTTGGCGCACGGTCGGCCATATACGGAGCAATGTCGACAAGGCTGCAGCGTTGGGCGGCCACGCCCAGTGAGCGGCGAGGACGACGACTGGTGCTTCGACTGGCGACAGGGCGTGCTCGGGGGCGCGAAACCCGATAGGGACGACCCGGGTACGGCCGGGCAGGTTTTTGCCGACACGGGGTGAATGCACGAAGGTCATCGCCGCTTTGCGAGCCACCCAGCGCTCCGAGCGCTCCCATTGCAGAGCGCTCGGGAACCCCGCCCGCACGGACATGGCGTCCATCAGCTCACGGTGGCGGATCGTGGCTACGGAGCGTTCGAAGCGCACGACGGCGGGGGAGGACTCCTGGTCGTCAGCCATGACCACCGCTCCCGGCGGTGGTTCCCATCCCGCATCGGCGATGCGCCGGCGCGGCTCCATCACCGAGTGCAAGTGCTCGCGCCACATGGGGACCTGAGGCAACTCCAGCGCCTCGTAATGGCACCATGAAGGCACCTGTGCCATATCGAGGGGGTGTGCCGGCGCGCGCCATGTCCTCACCGAGACATCGTGGCCGAGCCTGCGCGCACCCTCGCACCATGCGAGCAGTGCGCGCCCGGTAGCGTCACCTTCTGGGTG
Organism: Acidimicrobiales bacterium; assembly: GCA_035702845.1. Classification (GTDB taxonomy): domain Bacteria; phylum Actinomycetota; class Acidimicrobiia; order Acidimicrobiales; family Palsa-688; genus JAJZMF01. The sequence goes on along the minus strand of DASSZK010000373.1, from coordinate 2,147 downwards.
CGGCAAGTGGCACGACAGTACTGCGATCTTCAAAAATTCACCCCTCAACCGGCAGGTCGTCTTCGCCGGTGTCCCCTTTTAGTGCAGCACACAGGCTCGTTCCCAACCCGAACCAAGATACGAGGAGGCAAACAATACTGGGTGGCAGTTGCGCGACTGTTACCCGTGAATTTGGGCTATACATCTCCCGGGCCGCGCCATTTCACAAGCGACTGTTCGAGCAGGCGCCGGCATGCCTCGACCAGAGGTGGCGCTGACGCGGCCGCCAAGACCTCGGGCGGCAATGACCACGCCAGGCCGAGCTCGGCATCAAAGCTGGGGGGGTCGAAGCGGTAGTGGCCTGAAGACGGGTAAGGCGTGAGCTCGCCAAAGTATACGGTCCCTCCCACGTTGTAAAGGTCGACCCGCACGAAGTCGATCCCCTCGCTGAGCGCCTCTGCCATCGCCAACATTTCCTCCAGGCCCGCAGGGGCTGGTTGCAGAGTGGCCTGTGCCACGCCTGACTTGGCCTGAAGCGGCTCCCAGTCAGGCGAATAGAACCGGGCGACGTGGCCCGAGAACCTGGACCGGTGGACTTCGACACACTTCACCTTGCCGTCGAATGCGAAGAACTTGTAGTCGTCGGGGGTCTGGTCGGGGTTGCCCAGGTGCTCTTCGACCATGAGGAGCCTGCGGGCCCGTGCGTAAGCCCACTCCCGGCGAAATTGGAACTCCTCCAGCCACCCCGCTGTCGCCTCACGCAACGCGGCGACATCTCGCACCGGGCCGCGCCCGAGATAGACGTCCCCACTGCGGTGATTGGGCTTGAGCACCCAGTTGGCCTCGAGGTCAAGGTCTGCCAGTTCGGCTACGTCGGTGCCCGACCAGTAGAGCCTTGGCAGTCTCAGTCCTGGTGCCACACGGGCCACATGTTCCCTGGCGGCCAGTTTGTCCACCATCGTGGCGATGATCGGCCGGCGGTCGTAGAGGACCCGCACGTTGACCTTCTCCGACCAAAGCTCCGCACCCTGCACTCGAGGGATGCGCCCGTAGGTCCGGTAGTAGACAAGGGCCCTCTCGTAACGGTCTGGGAGCAGGTGGCGCCCCCACGCTTTGAGCCTTGCCACCGGGGTCTGGGGTTGCGCGGTCATGTTCTGGGGTTCTACCCGTTGGAGCTGTCGACCACTACTCGCTGGGCTGCCACAGCCTACGCTCAGTAGCCGTGGGCGTACGCTACGGGCTCTACGTTGCCCCGTTCTCCGAGCTGGCCTCGCCGCACGAGCTGTGCGGCCTGGCGGTGACGGCGGAAGCTGCCGGCTTTGACGGGTTCTTCGTCTGGGACCATGTGCTACGTCCCCAACTAGGTCTGGCAGTGGCCGACCCGTGGGTGGCGCTGGCCGCTGTTGCCTGTGCAACGAGCTCGGTGAGGCTGGGTGCCCTCGTGACCCCCCTGACCAGGCGCCGGCCCCACAAGGTGGCTCGCGAGGTGGTCACGCTGGACCATCTCAGCCGTGGCCGTGTCATTGTCGGTGTCGGGCTCGGGGTCGACACCGGTGGGGAGCTGAGCCGCTTCGGCGAGGCGCTGGAGCCATCAGTGCGGGCCGATCGCCTTGACGAGGCCCTTGCTCTCCTGCGCCGCTACTGGTCGGGGGAGGTCGTGCACCACCGTGGGGAGTACTTCCAGGCTGACGGGGTGCAACTGTTGCCGCGCCCGGTAAATGGCCAGGTCCCCGTCTGGGTGGCGGCGAGAGGCCCGGTGCCCCGGGCTATGCGCCGGGCTGCGGGTAATGACGGTCTGTTCCCGGACCGGGTCAGCCCTGAGGCACTGAAGGAAATGCTCAGCCTCGTGGCGGCTGCCCGTGGGTCGCTCGACGGCTTCGACGTTGTGGCAAAAGGACCTCCCGGCGATGACCCCGCGCCATGGCTGGAGGCCGGCGCGACCTGGTGGCTGGTTGCACCTCCGGCTGACATGGCTTTGGCAGAAGTGCGAGAGGTGGCCCGGCGCGGGCCGCCATCGCCCGGCACAACTTGAGCTAACCGGCGCCCAGCCGGCGCAAGCGCCAAAGCGGAGCGGTCTTCGGTGGGGCTCGCCCCTAGCGCTGGCGGGGACCACCGACGTTCAGGTAATTGACCGGGAACTCCGTAACCGAGTCGTCCTGCTGGTTTGC
>DASSZK010000194.1:0-2249 GCA_035702845.1 Acidimicrobiales bacterium | reverse complement strand
CGGTCTCACCCGGCAGGCTCGTTGGTGGTTCAACTTGGAGGGTACGTCGCGGGCTTCGTCAGATCCAGGATCCACAACTTTTGGTTATAACTCATTTTGCAAGGTCCCATATGCTCTGGAGCTCCTCGTCTGTCACGGGCTCATCAGAAAAGGTGTTGACGGTCCGCGCCTCGGTGAACAGCAGCCGTGCCGCCGCCTCGTCGAGCCGTGCGTGTACGGGTGTCTCAGTCGTTGTCATGGTCGCCTCCTAGTTCGCTAGTTACTTCTATAATCGAAGCGGCTTGTACACAAGTAGCAACTAGGAGGGGCTAACGTTTATTCCGTGGGCCCATGCAAGTCCGGTCCTGAAGCGGAAGGGCACAGCGCTCAGGGCTGTGACCGCGCCCTGGTGCGGGCATTGTCGTTCTTGGGCAAGCGCTGGACCGGCGTTATCCTGGCGACACTGCTCCAGGGGCCGGCCGGCTTCTCAGAGTTGAGGCGCGTGGTTGGGGGGATAAGCGACTCTGTCCTCGCGGAGCGGTTGGGCGAGCTCGCTGAGGCCGGACTGGTCACCCGGAGGGTCGAGGAAGGACCTCCAGTGTCGGTGCAATACGGGTTGACTGCGGCTGGAGCCGCCCTCTTGCCCGCGATGCGTGAGCTGACGACCTGGGCGGCGGCGAACCTCCCGAGGGGCTGACACCCGCCGGGCCCGACCAGCCACCTACCCGGGTACTCCGGGCCTTGGCCCCGCTAGCGCACGCCCATTATGTGCTCTAGGGCGAGTTGGTCGAGCCTTTCGATGTGCGTTTCGCGCCTTCCTGCCTGCTCTGCGTCGAAGTCGTCGTACGCCGTCCGATCTGCGACGAAGTCGGCCAGGCTTTCTCCCTCGGACAGCGTGGGCTGTGCCAGCGCGGGCACCCCGGCGGCGGCCATGGCCTCGTGCACCTCGGGGTCGGCCCGCCATTGGCGTGCCTTGTCCCGCAGTATCAAGTAGGTACGCATGCAGGCTGCCGCGCTGACCCAGACACCCTCAACGCCTTCTGCTCGCAGCGGCTTGTAATCGAAGTGCTTCGCTCCGTCGTAGCCGGCGGACTCGAGCAGGTCGACAAGGAAAAATGCGCTCTTTAGGTCGGCCGCACCGAAACGGAGATCCTGGTCGTACTTGAGGCCATGTTGGCCGTTGAGGTCGATGTGGAAAAGCTTCTTTTGCCAGAGCGCCTGCGCATAGCCATGCACTACGTTGAGCCCGACCATCGTCTCGTGGCCGACTTCGGGGTTCAGGCCCACCATCTCCGGGTGCTCGAGTTCGTTTATGAAGGCCATCGCATGACCGATCGTCGGTAGGAGTATGTCCCCCCGTGGTTCGTTCGGCTTCGGCTCGATAGCGAAGCGCATGGGGTACGACCGCTCGATCACGTACTGGCACATGATGTCGACCGCTTCTTTCATCCGGTCCAGCGCCGCTCGTACGTCCTTGGCGGCGTCGGTCTCTGCGCCCTCCCGGCCACCCCAAGCGACGTAGACCTGGGCGCCTAGCTCGGCAGCAAGGTCAATGTTGCGCAGTGCCTTTCGCAATGCGAAGCGACGTACGTCGCGGTCGTTTGCCGTGAAGGCGCCCTCCTTGAAAAGGGGATGGGTAAAGAGGTTGGTGGTCATCATTTCGACGACCATTCCCGTCTCGTCTAGAGCGGACCGGAACCGTTTAATCGCCGCCTCGCGCGTGGGTGCGTCTGACCCAAAGGCGATGAGGTCATCGTCGTGGAAGGTGACCCCCCAGGCCCCGAGATCCGACAGCCGGTGTACGCTCTCGACGGGGTCGAGCGGGGCCCGGCTTGCGTCCCCGAACGGGTCTCGCCCTTGCCATCCCACGGTCCATAGACCGAAGCTGAAGTGGTCTTCCTTCGTGGGGGTGAACCGGTCGCCCATGTTGGCCTCCCTGTGCAGCGCCAATTGAGGGTCACCCTACTGGGCGTTGGGGCTCTGTTACTCAGGCTGGAGGCTGTCTACTCGGGCTGCGTGCGGGCCTCGTCCGGCTGTGGCCGGTCGTAGACGGTGAGGTCGATGACCATGGCATTCTCCGCGCACATGGCCCAGTCGTCTGGGCCAGGTGCCGCCGGGCCGGGCAAATCCGGTCTGTTGCCGGATGCTCTTACCGGACGGCCCCCGAGCTCCGAGTACAGCGAGAACGCCTGCTCCATGCTCCTGCGAGAACATGCAGGGGCTCGGGAGACTCGGTAGGGCCTACGCACGTCCGTCAGCTTTGCCGGTGA
>DASSZK010000119.1:0-2822 GCA_035702845.1 Acidimicrobiales bacterium | reverse complement strand
GGCGCTGGCCGCCTTCCTCTCGGATCGCTGCGCCCGGCAGGGCATAACCCGGGCCGAGGTGGCCGCCCTGTCCGCCCTCAAGACCTTCGACCCGCCGGTGGAGGCCCTGGTCGGCCGGGAGGTGCGCGAGGTGGTCAGGGTGGGGAAGTACCTGGCCGTAGAAGCGGGAGAAGTCTGGCTGGTGGTCCACCTGGCGAGGGGGGGTTGGGTCCAGTGGCGCGACCCGGTTCCCCCGGCCACGGCCCGCCCCGGCCGCGGGCCGCTCGCGCTGCGGGTCGCGCTCACGAACGGGACCGGCTTCGACGTCACCGAGCAGGGCACGGAGAAGAGGCTGGCCCTCTGGGTCGTGAACGATCCCTCCGAGGTGGAAGGCGTCGCCCGCCTGGGCCCCGATCCATTGGGCCCTGAGTTCACCGCCGAGGTCCTGAGGCGCATCCTCGGGGGCTCCTCGGGACACCTGAAGAAGGTGCTGACCGACCAGTCGCTCCTGGCCGGCGTCGGCAACGCCTACTCCGACGAGGCCCTCCATGCGGCGCGTCTGTCGCCCTACAAACCGGCCAACAAGCTGAGCGAGGACGAGACGGCACGCCTGCACTCCGCCCTCGTAGGGGTGCTGTCCGATGCGGTCGCTCGTTCCGGCGGTCTGGCCGCGTCGGGGCTCAAGTCGGAGAAGAAGAGCGGTCTGGCCGTGCACGGCCGGGCCGGCGAGCCATGTCCGGTCTGCGGTGACACCATTCGGGAGGTGTCCTTCGCCACCAGGTCGTTCCAGTACTGCCCGACTTGCCAGACCGGCGGCAAGCCGCTGGCCGACCGCCGCCTGTCCCGGTTGATCAAATGACCGGTGCCGCGGAGAGGACGACCCACCGGGGGGTCCACTGGGCGCGCGACGACGCCGGGAACGTCAGTTTCTACGACGAGAGCACCAAGAGGTGGGTCCGCTGGGCGCCCGGGGTCGACGCTCCACCGTTGCCGCCCAAATGGCAGCTGCTGGGCGTACCCACGAGGGTCACCCGTCCGGGTTGGCGCAGCCCGTGGCGCATAGTCCCGGCCGTTCTCGTCACCGCGGCCGTAGTGGTGGCCATCGTCCAGAGCCTGGCACCCTCGGGCAACAACACGGCCAGGGAGGCCAAGGCGTCAGCCGCCCTGCTGGGCCATTGTCTCCCTAAGAGCAGTCAGGGGTTCAGCTCCACGCCGGTGGCGTGCAACTCCCCCAAAGCCGCGGTGAAGGTGGTGAAGGTCATCCCCAGCACCCCGGGCAGCCCTCTCTGTCCCGCCGGCACGAGAGGCGTCGAACTGGCCTACCCCGGCGTGCGCTACCTGCACATCGAGTGCGTCACTCCCGTGAAGTGAAGCCGGATATCGGACCCCGCGTTTCTGATAGGGTTATCACCCGCTTGCGGACGTGGCTCAGTTGGTAGAGCATCACCTTGACAAGGTGAGGGTCGCGGGTTCGAATCCCGTCGTCCGCTCCAAGCCAAGAAACCCGTGGTCGGAGTGTCCAACCCCGTGCCCGTTCATATGGCGTACTGGACCGTTCCGACACCGAGCCTCGGTGGCTCACCGCAAACGGCTATATGGACGGGCAGGGTCAGATGGCCAAAGGCGTTGGGCGGCGTAACCAGTGCGGCGGTGGACGCGGGGCACGTCTGGCCAGGTTGAGGGGTCGACTGCCATGCGAAGCCGAAGAAGGCCGTGCCGCTGTGCGCCGGAAGGTTCAGGTAGGCAACTGCGGTGGGACAGGAGCCAGCGCCGGCCCACGGACAACCGCGGGCGGCGTTCAGGATCGAGGTCCCGGCGCTGTCCACCAATTCGAAGCCGGGAAATCCGACCATGTGGCAGGCCTGAGAACTGATATTCGTGAAATCGACATATTGCTCGGAGAACTGTCCTGACACTGCAGGGGAAGTTACCGATCCGTGCAACTGGTTGGCCGAGCAAGTAGGCGTGGGGGGCGGAGGGGTGGGCAATGTGAAGGTTGCGCTCGCCTTCCCATTCGGTCCGCCGTTCGGGTAACTGGCGTTGACGACCGAGAAGACCGGCCCGCTGATCGAGGCGACCACGGTCGTGACGGTCAAAGAGGCTTCGTAGTGGTAGACGGTGCCGTGGGCGCAGTTCGGAGTGCAGTCGTTCTGGAAGAGATGACCCGACCCCGTTGCGTTGTGCGCCGTCCAAGTCGTCCATGTCAGGTCTTGGAAGCCGATCCCGCCATCGCCACAGGCCAAGGTGATCGTACCCGGGAAGACCCGGGGTTCTTGAGACAAAGGGGGCTGGTCGATGCAGTCGGCTACAACACCAGGAAGCGCTGACGAGGTCAAGCCTTCGCACGTCTGAACGATCCGTTGGCGGTCGAGAGATCCTTGTGCTTCTTGGGCCGGTGTGGTGCTCGTCTCGGGAAACCCGGCGTACTGCGTCAGGGCGGTCGCCAGTTGTCGCCACCGTGCATCTGCCTGCGCCGCGCTGCGGGCGTCTGCTGCCGCTTGCTAGGCCCAAGTCCTCCGACAGTGAAGGCGCGCTGGTCGTGCGCGAGTTGTAGGTCTCGCAGGCAAGGGTTGCCGCTGCTCTGGCCTGGTTCTGAACCGTGGCAGTCAGGCTTGAGGTGGCAGTGGTCGTCGAGGTCCCTCCAGTCGGCGCGCGACGTCCGACCCAGGAAGCGCGCAACATTCCATCCGGCGCCTCCGGCACAGAGACCGGGGCCTGAGGCCGATTCGGATTCGGCAGCGATATCTGCTCTCAACTCAACGTCCTTCTAAGAGAGACATGAAGACCCGCACATAATGCTCCGGTTGAGTTGCGGTGCCGGCGGGGGCGACGGTGCTGCCTTC
>DASSZK010000243.1:0-10318 GCA_035702845.1 Acidimicrobiales bacterium | reverse complement strand
ACACCTGCCGGGCTTGCCCCCTCCACCTACGACCACTGCGGCGCCCGTGCAAAGCTCTGTCCCAGTGATCACCACCTCGTCGGTGCCGGCCAACACGGTACCGGCCATTACGGTGCCGGCCGCAACCACGACTACCGCTCCCATTGGCTGCTCATCTTTCCACCCAAGGCACTGCCCGCCGACAACAACTGCGCCCACAACAACTGTCGCTGCGACGACTGGGCCGACGACTACTACGGCCCCCCCGGCAGCCACAACTTCCACCTTGCCGGTAACCGTGCCGACAACGACGACCACGACCGCGGTACCAACGTCGACCACGACCACAACCCAAACTTCCACGAGCTCGACTACAACGACGACTACGGCAACGACGACTACCTCAACGACGACTACGGCAACCACGACTACCTCAACGACGACTACCTCAACGACGACTACCTCAACAACGTCAGAACCAACGAGCTCTTCGACAACATCGCCCGGCACTGTCACAACGGCCGGAGGCCGCACAGGTAGCGGGGCCGGCAACCTGGGCATGGGCCCGAGCTACCCGAGCGGGCCCGGTACCAGCGCTGTTTCGGGCGCTGTTTTGTGGGGCGGCCTGGCCTGCGCTTGTGGCGCTGTCTGTGCCCTCGACCTTGCCTGGTCCCGGCGCAGGCTGGCTAGGCGCACACCCTACCGGCACATGGAGGCGACGGCATGAGGCACATGGAGGCAACAGCATGAGGCACATGGAGGCAACAGCATGAGCATGACCTCGCCCCTAACAGGCCCCTCTGGGTTCTCCGGGGGCTCCCCCGCCGGTCCTGAGATGGCGCGTTTCGTCCAGGCGTTCGAGGGCCTGGTCGCCAACGTGACGCGTGCCGTCCATGGCAAAGACCAAGTCGTCAGATCAGCGCTCACGTGTGTCTTGGCCGAGGGCCACCTGCTCATCGAGGATGTCCCCGGGGTCGGCAAGACCTCGCTGGCCCGTGCGATCTGCAAGTCTGTCAACCTCACTTGGAACAGAGTGCAGTTCACGCCTGACCTGTTGCCGAGCGACATAACAGGCGTAACAGTTTTCGACCAATCGACGTCGACCTTCAGTTTCCGGCCCGGGCCCGTCTTCGCCAATATGGTGCTCGGCGATGAGATAAACCGTGCGTCGCCCAAGACGCAGTCGGCTCTGTTGGAGGTGATGCAAGAGCACACAGTGTCCACGGACTCCGCCGTGTACCCGGTCCCCCGGCCGTTCATAGTCATAGCCACCCAGAACCCGGTCGATCTAGAAGGCACTTACGTGCTCCCCGAGGCACAACTTGACAGGTTCCTCATGCGCATCTCGGTGGGTTATCCCTCCCCGGAAGCCGAAGCCCAGGTGCTGCGTACGGAACGCGACGCACCAAGCGTGGAGACCCTCACGCCGGTGATGGACAAGGACGAGCTCCTCGGCATGATCGATTTCGTGAAACGCTCCGTCGAGGTTGCCCTTCCTATCGAGCACTACATCGTCGCCATTTGTAGCCGCACCCGGGAAATGCCCGAGGTCCGCCTTGGCGTTTCGCCGCGGGGCGGGTTGGCGTTGTTGCGCGCCGCACGAGTGAGCGCTGCGGCCGCCGGCCGGCCCTTCGTCACGCCCGACGATGTCCAGGCCATGGCCCTTTCAACGCTCGCCCACCGGGTGGTCATGCGCCCCGACGCCGAACTGCAAGGACGCACGGCACCCGAAGTGATCACCCGTGCCGTACAAGCAGTGCCCGTCCCCAGGGCCGTCCTACGCTGAGATGACACGTGCCGGCTGGGGGGCGCTCTCGGCGGGTGCCGTGCTCGTAGCCCTGGGCGCGGCCACACGATGGGCGCCCGTAACCATCGTCGGCGCAGGTTTCCTTCTTGTCCTTGGAGGGGCCGCCTGCTACGTCCTCGCCTCGCCTCCGGTGGCAATAGAGCGGGCTGTCGAGCCGGCACGCGTCGAAAAGGGGCAACCGGCGATAGCCCTTATCCGGGCCAGTAACCGCTCACGGCGCTCATTGTCACCGGTGACAATCGAACAGCGGCTCGGAGAATCGGTCTTCCGTGCCGAGCTACCTCGCCTGCGCCGCGGCGAAACGACGCTCAGGACGTACCGTCTGCCCACGAACAAACGGGGGACCTACACGGTCGGCCGTGTCGAGGTCCCCAAGGCTGACCCGTTCGGGCTGGTGAGACGCGCCCGCTCCCTCGGCCACCCCCAGGTCATATCGGTCGGGCCCCGCCGGATCGCGCTACGCCCTCTTCCCAGTGGCATGTCACGAAACCTCGAAGGACCGTCTAGCGACATGTCCCCACAAGGATCCGTGACCTTTCACCGGCTACGCGAGTACGTGCTGGGCGACGACCTGCGCACGGTGCACTGGCCCACCACGGCTCGCCTCGGCAAGTTGGTGGTGCGCCACTACGTCGACACGGCTCAGCCCTACACGGTGGTCGTACTTGACATCCGGCCGGACGTTTACTCGGCGGACACTTTTGAGGAGGCCGTAGACGTCGCAGCGTCGGTAACGGCTTGCATGTCCCTGGCCAAGGCGCCGGTCCAGCTGAGGACCACTGCCGGCGATCGCGCTGGAGGGCCCGCTCAGCGAGACCCCGCCCCCGTGCTCAGGTTCCTGACTGACGTCGCCCCCAACCCCACGGGTGCGTTGACCAACGAGCTTTTACCCCTGAGGCGCGATCGCGGCGGAAGCGCTCTGGTCGTCGTGACGGGCGCGCTCGAGGCGGAAGCTCTTCCGGCCATGGCCGCCCTGGCTCGCCGCTTCGACCATGTGGTGGCACTCTCCATCGTGCCGAGAATAGGGCCGGTCCCGGCATACCCCGGTGTCGAGGTACTCGTAGGCACTTCTGCGGACGAAGTTTGCCGGTCGTGGGACGCGTGGGTGGCTAGTTGAGCCAGAGCAGGGTCCCCACCACGACGCCGTCCGGCAAAGGGCCGGGGCTCGGTGCCGCAAGCGGCCAAATAGCCGTACTTACGGGTGTCCTCAGCATCCTGGCCTGTGCGGGGTGCTACGTAGCTGCTCTGCCTTGGCTGCGCGGCTACCAAGTTAACGCAGCCGCGGGGCTTCTGGCTGTTGCGGCATTCCTGCCGCTAGGGGTCTCTGCTGCCTTCACACGGGTTCTGCGTTTCCAGGCACTCGTTGCGCTCGGCATCTCCGTCACGGCGCTCGTTCTTGTCCTTTGGACCGTATCGAACTTCAACTTTTCCCAGGTATGGGACGGCGTGGCGAGGGTGCCGGCCGAGTTGTTGACCGAGACATTGCCACTGGGCGGCTCGGCCTACCTTCTTTGTGCGCCCATCGTGCTCACTTGGGCATGCGCTTTTCTTTGTGCAGAAGGTCTGCTGCGAAGTGGCGCCCCCCGGTCCCTACCCCTGGCCGCTCCGCCCGCATATTTCGCTCTGAGCTTTGCCGCCACTACATCTGCGCCATTGGGCCCTACAGCCTCGGAAGCTGCAGCTCTTGTGGGGATCGTGGCTGGGGCGGCTATGGCCAGGCACGCCATATTGGAGCTCAGTCGCGCGCACTCCGGTCCCCTCACATCCCCAAGCTCCGATGCGCCAGGCAAGGAACGCTTTCGAGAACACGACTGGAAGCTGGCGGGATGGCACAGGACCGGGTTCCACGACAACACTCACGACCGATGGCGAGCCACACGGCATACCTCCGTGCGGCGGGCGGTAGGGGGTGCGTTGGGCTGCGGCGTCGTGGTAGCCGCCTTGGCGCTGTCGCTCCCCCACGTAGGGCCGCTCAGCTCCCGCCCGGTTGCCGTTTCCCGGCCTACCAAATCCCTCGACAGCACGATCGTGGAGCCCGTGGACGTACTTGCGGCGCTCCGCACGTCGCATTTATGGGGACGACCTTTGGAAATGTTCCAGATGGCCGTGAACGGCCCATGGAGCGGTTACGTGCCTGTAGCGGTAATGAGTACGTACGACGGCGGTGCCTGGAGCTTCACGCCGGTGTTCCGCCCGACTGGGGGGCGCGTACCAGCTGCAGGCCCTCTCCCTGGACGGCTGGTCCGCCAGAGTTACAAGCTCGACCGCCCGCTGCCCTTGCCGTTGCTCCCGGCGCTCGAGCGCCCCATCGAGGTGTCCGGGACGACGGTCGACGCCGACATCGCGTCGGGGATGCTGGCGAGCGCCGGCCCACCGGCAGCTACCTACCACGTGACTTCAAGAACCCCAGGGGTCACCGCTTCGCAACTGCCCGCAACTACATTGTTTACAGGCGCCGCTCTTACAAGCGCCGGTGAGTTGCCCGGTGGCGAGGGAGCACAGCTCACGCAGTTGCCGCCCGGTTCGCAGCGCTTCGTTGCGCCCGCGGTGCACTATGCCGTCGACCTGACCGGCCAGCCGGCAACACCGACCCTCGCGTTCCTCCAGGCGCTGTCCGCCTCCCTTCGTGCCAGCGAGAAGTGGGCGGTGCCTCCGAGGGCGCCCGGGTCCTCTCTCCCGGCAGCACTGACAGGAGTGTCGCTGGCCCAGGTTATGAACGCTGTGACTGTCGACCGGGCAGCCACTCCTGAACAGTTCGCCACCTTCGTCGCCGTAGTTGGCAGGGAGCTGGGCGTCCCCGTGCGGTTGGTCAGCGGTTTCAGGGTCGCGGGCGCAACATCGCAAGCGCAACTACCGGCCGGCCGCTACGCCGTAATGGCTGCGGACGCGTGGACTTGGGACGAAGTGCCGGTGGTAGGCGAGGGCTGGGTAGTGCTTGACCCGACGCCGCAGGCCACAACCACCAATACTTCTGCCCCGCCAGAGCAGGTAACCCCTGCCAAACCGCACAAACCGAAGCCGGCGACGGCTGTCCCCAACCAACCGGCCAGCCACGCTGTGGCGCACAGGGTCAAGGTGGACGCAGCGGGACACAGTCACGTCAACTGGGCCCTCGCGCTAGGTGCGGGTTTGCCCGTGGCGGTGGTGATCGCCCTGGCAACACTGCTGCTAGGGATACCTGGCGCCCGCAGGCGGCTGAGGCGGCTCGCTCGCCAGCGTGGCGATGAACCCGCACTACTCGCGGTCGGCGCATGGCTGGAACTGGTAGACAACCTGTGCCGGCTTGGTTTGGAAGTTGCCCCGTCAGCCACTAGCCGCGAGGTAGCGAAAGCCGTCGGCGACCAGTTCGGTGAAGAGTTCGTCCCCGCAGTTACCGCAGTAGGAGGTTTAGCCGACCGGGCCATCTGTAGCCGCCGCTACCCCGTGGAGCCCGCCGAGGCGCATACAGCTTGGCTCTCCCAACGCTCGGTCTACCGATCCGTGCGGTCCCGGCAACCATACGGCACGAGGGCCCGTTCGCTGCTCGTCATTGGCCTTTGCCCATCCCGACCGGTGGGGCAGGCCTATGCGCTGCCCATGGAACAGGCCCAGGGCAAGCCCCTGGAACAGGACCTCGCCCTGCGGGAGATCTCGAGATGAGGGATCGCCGCACAATGGCGCCTCCGCACCGGGACCAATCACATCCCGGCATAATTTCGCTGCCCGGATATGGCACCATAACCGAGATCGCCAAGGGCACTTTCGCCACGGTCTATCGCGCCGTGGAGCTCGGCACCGGCCGTCCCGTGGCCTTGAAGATCATGAGGATCGCCAAACCGTCGCCTCACATCCTCGACACCTTCGAAAAAGAACTGTCGGCGCTGGCGCTGTTGAGCAGCCATCCCAATGTGACGACGCTTTACCGCTCCTTTTTTACGCCCATGGGGCGCCCCGTGCTCGTACTCGAACTATGCAGGGGCTCCCTGGCCCAGACCGTGCGCGAGAAAGGGCCGTTGAGCCCGAGCGAGACGGTGGCAGTGGGTATAAAGGTCGCTGGCGCGTTGCAGACTGCGCACGCGGCAGGGTTCCTCCACCGTGACGTTAAACCTCAGAACATCCTGGTTTCGCAATTCGGTGAGCCCGTCCTCGCCGACTTCGGAGTTGCGGCAATTCAAGCAGTGGCTGCCTCAACAGAAGGGCTCTTCGGGTTCACGACGCTCCATGCACCGCCAGAAGTGCTCGAGGGTAACCCCGGCTCGCCCGCCGCCGACATCTACAGCCTCGGCTCCTCGCTTTACCAACTGCTGGTAGGCAAGGGCCCATTTGCTGCTTACGAGGGCGAGAACCCTGCCTCGTTGTTACTGCGCATCCTTCGTGACCCCGTGCCCCCTCTTCCCCTGAATTACGTCCCCATGGCACTGGCCGACACGGTCATCTCCTGCTTGGACAAGGAACCCGAGCGCCGTCCTCAAAGTGCGGCAGCCCTGGCCGAAGCTCTGCGGGATGTGGAACGCACCCTCGGGTGGCCTCAAACACCCTATGTCGTCTGGCGTAGTCCGGCCGCCGGGGCTGCAACCGAGCAATCGCCTACGGCTCCCGGGGCGCGGGACCAGCCCGGTACAGGACCGGCTCTATCCCAGTCAGCCGGATCCCAGTCAGCCGGATCCCGGTCATCCGGATCGGCACCTGGATTGGGACAACCGGCTTCACCAGCCCCACCGCCGCTGTTCGCGGTCCCCGGCCACACGGGGCACCATAGTTACCTCGCCGTGCCTGAACCTGAGGGTGATGTGGCGGCTACTGCATTACCTCCCGTCGCTCGCGCCCAAAGCCGCACCTCCGGCCACTCGACTCCATCCGGCCACTCGAACCCATCCGGCAACCCAGGCCCCCCAACGCACTTCGTACGGTCAACAAACGTCGGCAACCGGAGCGCGTACGGCGTCACGCCGGCCGGTCCTCGCTCCCCTGGCCCCCGAGTGGGGCGTACCCCGCTTGCGGCTGCCGCTGCCGCCCTAGCGGTCGCGGCACTGGCGGTGGCGGTGGCCCTTATTACCCACCTGTTCTGAACGGCCTCCGCTACCCTTCCTGAGATGAGCGAGCGCAAGAGGGTCCTCTCCGGCATCCAGCCGTCCGGGGTGCCCCATCTCGGCAACTACCTCGGAGCAACGCGCTGGTGGGTGGACTTCCAAGATCGTTACGACGCCTTCTACTGCGTCGTTGACCTGCATGCACTGACCATACCGGGGGATCCCGCCGAGTTGCGGCACAACACGTTGGACATGGCGACCGCCCTCCTGGCGTGCGGCCTTCGGGCAGACGCGTGCACCCTGTTCGTCCAAAGCCACGTACCGGAACACACCGAGCTTGCGTGGCTGCTCGAATGCACGGCGAGCATGGGCGAGATGTACCGCATGACCCAGTTCAAAGACAAGGCTGCCAAGGGCAGCGAGGAAACAGCCCGCGTAGGCCTGTTCGCGTACCCAGTGCTAATGGCGGCGGACATAGTGCTTTACGACACCAACCTCGTGCCGGTCGGTGACGACCAGCGCCAGCACTTGGAACTCACCCGGGACCTGGCCGAGCGGTGGAACGGTCGCTACGGGACCACCTTCGTCGTCCCGGACGCCGCGATCCCTGCAAGCGGGCAAGGCGCTCGCATCATGGATCTCCAAGACCCCGGGCGCAAGATGTCAAAGTCCACCGGGACCGATGCCGGCCTCATTTATTTGTTCGACGACCCCAAGACGGTGGAGCGCAAGATAAAGCGCGCTGTCACCGACTTGGACCCGCCGGGCCCGGGGGCTGTGCGTTGGGACCGAGCCGCCAAGCCAGGCGTATCGAACCTCCTTGAGCTCATAGCTGCATTAGAGGGGCGAACACCTGAGGAGGTGGCTGGCAACTTCGACAATTACGGGAGCCTAAAGTCGGCCGCCGCGCTCGCAGTGAACAACGCCCTGGCTCCTGTCCGGGAGCGCTACGCCGAGCTGTCACGCCGGCCGGACGACGTGCGCGACATCTTGCGTGAAGGCGCCAAAAGGGCTGGGCAGGTAGCAGCCTCTACCGTGGCCCGAGCACGCGAATCGGTCGGCCTTCTCGCGCCTTGAACCTGAACGGTAGTCGGTCGGGCGCGCACGCGCCCACGAGCCTCTCACATCCCGAAGTTGTCGATGGCAAGCTTCTCGAGGGCGTATATCTTCACCTTGGAGAGGCTGGAGAACGCGAAGGCTTCCGCGACCTTGTTGCCGTTCCAGGCAACATCGAAAGTGATGGTGAAGTTGTAAGCCGCAGTCGTTGAGGTGGCCGTGGCATAAAGATTAGTCATCCCGAAGTGATTGTCGAGCGTGTAGGTCCATTTGGCGTCCTTTGACCGCTGGGCTTTCTTGAGCGCTGCTTTTATGAAAGCCAGGGCTGTCGACTTGGCCGGTGCCTTGGACAGCCTTACGTAGCCAAGCCCGACCTCCTGCTCGAAGCTGGCGAGGGAGGTCACGTGGGCGTACAGGCAGGTGGTCATGGTGCCGGCAAGCCCATCGGATGAATTTGAGCTTGAAGAGACGGTGGGAGCGGGTACGGGGTGGCCCAGCACCGCCGCTATTTGGCTGGGGCTCACACCGTTGCATAATGAACTGCCCGCGGCTACCGCTGGTGCCGCAGGCGAGGCTACAGCCGTGCCAGTCGCTCCGATTGACATTACCAGAGCGGCCGTGCAGGCCAATGTGCTGCCGCGGGCCGTGGAAGGAGCACGGTGATGTTTGTTGCCGGGGACATTCTGGGCTAACACTCAATATCTCCTTTTCCTGAATGCCGCTAGGGCGCTGCTATGTTTGTCGACCTCACTGTTCGGCTGCCGCGCGCGACGGCACTGCCGGTGGGTACTGCCGGAAGAGTGACGGCAACACTCGCATGGCCCGGCAGATAGTTGGGTGCGGTTGCTACCACGCTGTAATCGCCGGGCGTGAACTTTGCCGGCACGGTGATGGTCGCCGAGCCGCTCGCGCCCGTCACCGCGTTGAGGCCCTTGCCGACGATCGACACCGCTGCGCCGGGCACCGGGTCGCCAACGTCTGTGACCGTGAATGTCAGCCTGTGACCTTTGGAGTTGTCGAAGCTGCTCGTCGTCGGGTGAAGGGCCAGGGGCACCATGGCCTGGGTCACAAAGTCCTTGGTCGCGATCTTCGGCTTCGACACGGTGCACTGGACGGCTATGTCAACCCGGCCCCAACTGCCGCCACCCAGGCCGATCAGCGGCGGGTAGCTCCAGCAGGATGTCGGGTACGTCGTTCCTGGCCCGAAGCGGCTGTCGTCCTTGTTGGTCCGGGCAACCGAAATGAAAAGGTTCCCCGCCTTGTCGACCTGCCACCACGCAAGCCACAAGCGCCCCTCAGGCCCCGGCGATATCGCCATATCGGCGTTGCCGCTGATACCTGCCGCCGGGGTTGCCATGGCGCCCGCCGTGCCCACACGCCAGAGAAGGACGTTGCAGTTCTGGGTGTTGGAGCAGTAGGCGAGGAAGACACCACTATGGGTATTGGTGCTGGTAAATGCCAAGTTCCCGAACGCCGGAGGGAATACGTTGGCAGAGCGCAGGCCCGAGCCCGGCGCCTTCATGATCGGGCCGTTGGTGGACAGGTTCTTGGCGTAGAGCCCGTACTGCCCCGGGACATTCTCCTGTGCCCAGGCGACGTAGGCGTCCCCGTTGCCCGCAAGGTCGGCTATCTCCGCACTGCGGCCGACCCCGCAAGGGCAAGGAAGCTTGACCGACGACGAGTGGGCCAACTTGGGCGACGGTGGCACACCCGGTTCCTGGCGGAGCATGTAGTTGATCTGGCTGCCACCGCCCTGTTCGGCCGAGAACTCATCCTCGCCGCTCATTTCCGCAGCACCGCCGGGCCCGACCGACCCGCAGGGGTTGGTCAGGGAGAACTTTGAGAGGGCCCATGGGACATTCGGCCCCTGTGCCGAGACGACACAGCCCGACCCGTAGCCGTCGCCCTTGTTAAGGCTACGGATCCCCTCGAAGATGACAATAGGGTCGGACTCGTCACCCAGGACAAGGGTCGGTTGATAGTTGAGGCCGCCCCAATAGTCGGTACCGAAGATGCTCTCGGGCGGCCCGGCCAGCGCCCCGCTGGGTGTGACCGTGGCGAAATAGTACGTGCTCTTTTGTTGGCTCCCCTTGCCATGGCTGTACCAAAGCACATAGCCACGACCGTCGGGGCGCTGGACCACTGAAGGGGTGTTACCCATGGGCTCAGGCAAACCGGCGGTCAGCTCCGTCCAAGTCCCAAGGGCAGGTGAAGCCGACGCGACTCCTCCACTCCATGTAATACCCCCGGTCGCCACGATGGCGCCCGCGGCGAGGATCGAGGTTGTACGCACAAGGAGGGGCAACTGGCCTACAGGCTTGCCCCTGTGTCAGCTGCCACCCACAAGGGACCACCTGAGCGCTGTTATTGCCAGCCTCATGGGACCACCCCCGTTGCCAGTCATGGGACCACCCTGAGCGGTCCACCACTTCCGGCCTGAGACAGGTTCAGCTCTGGGCACCAAGTC
>DASSZK010000031.1:0-7621 GCA_035702845.1 Acidimicrobiales bacterium | reverse complement strand
GCACTTGCAACGGCGCGGCCGCGGGGACCTCATCGTGACGGTTGCCGTGGAGACCCCGACCAACCTGACGCCATCGCAAGAAGAGCTGCTGCGGCGCTTTGCCGCCGAGCGCGGCGAGCAGGTTGCTCCAGCCGAGGCGGGGCTGTTGTCGCGGATCCGCAGCGCTTTCAAGTAGGGGCGCCAGATAGCCAAGGACCTCCCCCCGGGCGAAAGCAGCCGCCGCGAGGTGGCCCACGTATTTGTCCGGGACCTCGAGCCTGTGCCGGGGACCGGGCGCTTGGCACTGCGCGACAACGACGCGCACCATTTGGGCCGGGCTCTGCGGCTGCGCCCCGGAGAAGCGGTAACCGCCTCCGACGGCAGCGGCAACGTCGTCGAAGGACACTGGGACGGGACGGGGCTGGCCGTGAGCCCCGGCGGCGGGGTCACGGCTTACCCGGCGCCGGCCCCGGAGATAACGGTGGCATTTTCTCTCACCAAGGGGGCGCACCCCGAAGAAGCGGTGCAAAAGCTCACCGAATCGGGGGTGGACGTGATCGCTGTCATCGTCGCCGAACGATCGGTGGCGCGCTGGCCGGTCGATGGCGGAGCGCAGCGCCAGATGGCCCGGCTTGAAGAAGTTGCCCGCCAAGCCGCCATGCAGTGCCGGCGCGCCTGGCTACCCCGGCTCGCCGGGCCCTTCAGTTTGGACGCTTTTGCCGGACGGCACCCGGGATTGGCACTGGCGGCTCCCGGTGGCGAAGCGCTGAGCCTGAGCACGCCGGTAGTGGCCATAGGCCCAGAGGGGGGCTGGTCCGAGCGCGAGCTCGGCTTAGCTTCCAAATTGGTGAGCCTTGGGCCCCATGTGCTGCGCGCCGCAACAGCCGCTACCGCTGCCGGCGTCCTCCTCTCGGCCCTGCGCTCGGGCCTGGTGGCACCGGCCGCCGGCCCTGTCGCCTCGCACGCCGGGCTGGTGGCGTCAAATGCGGCCGCCGCCGCGGCGCCACAAGAACTTGAGGGCCGCCAGGCACAGAGCTAAGAACCCGAGGACCGCCGGCAGCCTCCAACCCCCGCTCACCCGGGCGGCGACCTGGAAAGCTCCGATGAACGCAACGGCCCCGACGACCAAGCACGACGCCAACATGGCCCAACCGCTGAGCACCCGCAGCGGGTTTTTGCTCAGGGACCACCCCGCTTCTGCTTCCAGCTGTTTTAGCGTGCGCCGCGCCATGCGCTCGAAATGCCCTCGCAGTAGGGCGCTGTGCGCTATGCGTAGCCCGACCCATCGGGCCAAGGGCCGTAACCGCTCAGGCTCACGTGGCCCCCGAGGCCGGCGCGAATAATGCGCGTAGCGTG
This sequence comes from Acidimicrobiales bacterium, assembly GCA_035702845.1. Taxonomy (GTDB): domain Bacteria; phylum Actinomycetota; class Acidimicrobiia; order Acidimicrobiales; family Palsa-688; genus JAJZMF01. Next base: position 6,286 of record DASSZK010000031.1, on the reverse strand, counting down.
CCGCCCGTGCCGCCCAGTACATCACCGGGGGGAACAACAGCAAGGGCAACAGCAGGTACGAGCCGAACGAGCGCAGCACCTCGAAACCCGCCCGCTCGAGGTTGCGGCGCACTTGTGCCACATTGGGGCCCTTGGCCGCAGCATCGCCGAAGGCGATCAGCCCCAGGACCGACTTGCCCTGCCGGCGCAGCGCTATGCCGAGGCGGTTCTGCACTTCTGGCCGCCCAGGGTCTATTGCCAGGCAGCGGCGCGCCGCCAGCTCGGCGGCGCGCCAATTGCGTGCCAAAATGGCAACGTTGCTTGCAGTTGCCCACACTTGAGCTGAGCCGGGGGCCAACTCGATCGCTCGCGCCAAAGTAGGGCCCGCTTTGTCGAAGTAATCCAGTTCTCCTTGGACGTTCGCCAGCTGAGCCAGGCTTGACGCGTCCTGGGGAGCTAGGCGGACCGCCTCTTCAGCGTGGCCGAGGGCCTTGAGCAAAATGTCGTCGCGCTGATAGCCCCGTCGCTGTCCCGCCATGGCGTCGTAGTTGGCCGACACCAGCCGGTGGACACAAGGGGAAACCGGGCCCCGTTCAAGCGCCTTTTTCAGGAACAGCTCCGCCGCTTGGGGCCCATGAGACCCGCTCTGCGCACGAGCCGCCAGGCAGTACGGGTAATAAGCGTCTGGGTGGGCGGCGATCGCATCCTTGGCCAGACGGTAAGCCTCCTCGTACTGGCCTACGGCGAGCAGCGGTTCGATCGCCTCAGTGAAGCCCGCCACCTCGCTCTGAGCCATCGCAGGAGATGCTACTTGCCGAGGCGAGCGGCATTTCAATTGTCCCCGTGAGCCGTTCCATTGCTTATCGGGACGCGCTTACCAGCGAACAGCCGACGCTGCCTTGTTCCCGGTCTTGGGTTGCCCGGGTCTTGGGTTTACCAGGTCTTGGCGATCGACACGTACTTAACCTCAAGGTACTCGTCGATCCCAACGTCGCCGCCCTCGCGGCCCATGCCCGATTCCTTTACACCGCCAAAAGGTGCGGCGGGGTCAGAAACCATGCCCCGGTTGAGGCCGAGCATCCCCACCTCGAGCGATTCCGCCACTTTCATGGCCCGCGACAGATCCCGTGTGTACGCATAGGCAACGAGGCCGAACTCTGTCCCATTGGCAGCGTCGAGCGCCTCTTGGTCATCGTCAAAACTAAAGATGGGCGCCACCGGCCCGAATATCTCCGTGCGGGAAAGCTCAGCATCGATGGGGACGTCCGACAAAACGGTGGGCTCGTAGAAGTAACCGGGCCCAGGCGGCAAGGCGCCTCCGCAACGGACCTTGGCGCCCTTGGCCACGGCCTCGTCGACCAGGTCGGCCACCTTTTGGCGCTGTGAGCCGTCTATAAGCGGTCCGACAGCCACGCCGGGCTCGGTCCCTCGCCCGACCTTCATGGCGCCCATCGCGCCGGCCAGGCGCTCGGTGAACTCGGCCGCCAGGGAAGAATGGACATAAAAGCGGTTGGCCGCCGTGCACGCCTCACCCATATTGCGCATCTTCGCCGCCAGGGCACCCTCGACGGCGGCCTCCAACTCCGCATCCTCGAACACGAGGAATGGCGCGTTGCCACCCAGTTCCAGCGAAACTCTCAAGATGTGCTGCGCGGCGCCGGCCATGAGCGAACTGCCAACCTCTGTGCTGCCGGTGAAGGACATCTTGCGCAAGCGCCCGTCTTGGAGCAGCGGCTCGGTGACTGATCGAGCCGACGACGAAGTCACGACATTGAGCACACCCGCAGGGAGGCCGACCTCCATCAGGATCCCGGCGATCGCCAGCGAGGACAGCGGGGTGAGCTGGGGAGGCTTGAGCACCATGGTGCAACCGGCGGCAATTGCCGGGCCCACCTTGCGTGCCACCATGGCGGCCGGGAAGTTCCAGGGAGTGATCAAGAGGCAGGGCCCGACGGGTTGGCGCATCACCAGGACGCGGTTCTGACCGCTGGTCGAGACCTTGTAGTCCCCTTGGGCGCGCACCGCCTCCTCGGAGAACCAGCGGAAAAAGTCCGCCGAGTACGCCACTTCGGCTCTCGATTCCCCGAGCGGTTTGCCCATTTCCAGGGTCATGACCAGAGCAAGCTCGTCCACGCGCTCCATCATCAGTTCGTAGGCCCGGCGCAATATCTCACCCCGGTCGCGGGGCGCTGATGCCGCCCACTGCGCCTGAGCCCCCGCGGCAGCGTCAAGCGCGGCCCGGGCGTCGTCGGGCGTGGCGTCTGCGGCTCTGGCTATCTCCTGCTCCGTAGCGGGGTCTTGGACGGCGAAGGTCCGCGAGCCTCCCGCCGGCCCCCACTCACCTCCGATCAGGAGGCCGCTCGGGAGGGCGGCCAGCACCTTGCGCTCGTGGTCGCTCAGATGAGCCGTCAAGCGCGCCTGGCCTTCCCAGCTCTACCCGGTACTGCCAAGGGCTTGTCCGGATCGGCGCCGATATCGCGCCGGGCACGGCGTTGGCGCAGCACGGCCCAGTTGCGGTCTATCTCCGCTTGGAGGTCGCCAAGCTGTTTACGCTGGTCAGCAGTGAGCCCGAGGCCGCCGTGCTGGCGCTCCAGGTGCCGGTAGTCGGTGATGAGGTTATTGATCAGGGTCACGATTTCGGCGTCTTCCACCCTATAGTCCTACCCACGACCGTACGCGAGAGCGGTGGTACCCGGTAATCTGAACATCAAATAAGGGCGGTCCCGCGATTACGTGGTCCACTCGAGAGGACTTGGGCTCCGTAGCGGTGCCGGACCGATAGGTTGGCGCAATCAGTCGGGCAGGCTGATCGCGCCCAAACGAGAAATCGTGTGTCGCTCCGTCGGTATGGGGTAGGAACCATCCCGAGCCGTCTTGTGGCGTGCGCCACAAACTTGAGCAAGAGGGAACAAACGCCCCGGCTCGGGCGTTAGCTTCGTTACAATGACTGATTTCGTGCGCCGCACTGCCCGGGGCGCCATGGGCGCCGGGCCCGACTTGCTGGGCCTCTATCTTGATGAGGCCGGCAGCTTCCCTCTGCTCACCAAGGCCGACGAGATGCGTCTCGGCCAGGTCATCCAGGCTGCTCAAGCAGCCCGCGAGGAACTGGACAAGGGTGCCAACCTCACAGCCAAGGCCAAGCGCGAACTTCGCAAGGCCATCGCCGCCGGCGAGGACGCCACTACACAGTTCATCAACTCGAACCTGCGCCTAGTAGTTTCGGTGGCCCGCAAGTACCAGTGGTCTGGCCTGCCCCTTTCTGACCTCATCCAGGAAGGCAACCTCGGCCTCATCCATGCCGTCGAGAAGTTCGACTGGCGCAAGGGCTTCAAGTTCTCGACATACGCGACATGGTGGATCCGCCAGTCGATCGGGCGGGCCATCGAGAACACCGCTCATACGGTTCGCATACCGGCACATGTTGGCGACGAGATCCGTCGTGCACGGCGTGTCCAAGGCGAGCTCGAGGCCAAGAACGGGCGTCCCCCGACCCTCGCCGAGCTGGCCGAGGCGCTCGAACTGGAGGAGGTGGCTCTTGCCGAGCTGCTCCACTACGACAGCGACCCCGTGAGCCTCGATGCGGCCGTGGGCGAGGACGGCGACACCAGTCTCGGGGATCTCGTGGTCAACCACTCGGCGCAGTCGCCATTCGAGATGGTGGCCCAGAGCCTGCTCGGTGGCCACATCGAGGAGTTCCTCTCCCGACTTTCCGACGACGAGCGCCGGGTACTGTCCTTGCGCTACGGGCTGGACCGCGGCGAGCCAAGGACTCAAGGCGAGGTCGGCGAGCTACTCGACCTGACAGCTGAGCGGGTACGGCGCATCGAGCGCGATGCTCTCACCAAGCTGCGTAGGGCGCTTGCCGGCAGCGATGCCCGCGACCTGCTAGCCAGCTAGCTTCAACGGGGCGTGGCCGCCCATCTTCCAGGCACCTCGGCCCCGCCCGAGGCTGCCCCGTTTGAGGTACCCGAGCCCATGCGCCGCCTGGCCGGCGACATGCTGGCGGTGCCTGTGTGGCGCAACGCGGACGGAGTGCTCACCTGCGCCCTCTATACACCTGGATCTCCCCGGCCGGTCAGGTACTTGAAATGGGCCGCCCCGGGCGCCTCAGGTCGCTTTGACGAAGGACCACCCTTCGATGGAGAGGCGCAGCGCCTGCGCTGGGCCGCACAGTTCACCCCGGTGCCCCTAGTCGTCGACGTCTCCATCGGCACCAGCGGCGGCGATTGGCTCATGAGCGAGGCGATCCACGCAGAAAGCGCTGTCAGCCCGGCTTGGCGTTCGCGACCGTCCAAGGCTGTGCGGGCCATCGGCGAGGGGTTGAGCGCCTTCCATGAAAGCCTCCCCGTACAGGACTGTCCTTTTTCCTGGTCCGTGGAGTACCGGCGAACACGGGCGCAGGCTATGTACGACGGCGGGTACGACTACCCACCGAGCGCCTTCAAACAGGACCGGCACGGGCTGACGCCGGCCGAGGCACTTCGGCGCCTCCACGATGCTCCTCCCATCGACCAACTCGTGGTATGCCACGGCGACCCGTGCTGCCCCAATACCCTGCTGGACGCAGAGGGCGACTGGTGCGCCCACGTGGACTTGGACCGGATGGGCGTAGCCGACCGCTGGGCAGACATAGCGGTAGCGGCGTGGAGCTGCGAGTGGAACTACGGGCCGGAATGGGGCGCCCACCTGCTCGACGCCTACGGGGTCGCGCCCGATGAGGAACGCATTTACTACTACCGTCTCTTGTGGGATATGGAGTGAGCTCCTGCAGCTAGCCGTGAACCGTTTCGGCTAGCCGTGAACGCCTCCGGGTAGCTTGGTGCCCACGATGACGACCTCTCCTGTGCGCGTCCGCATGGCGCCCTCCCCCACTGGCTACTTCCATGTCGGCAGCGCCCGCACAGCGCTGTTCAACTGGCTGTTCGCCCGCCAGCACAATGGGGTGTTCGTGCTGCGCATAGAGGACACCGATGCTCTTCGCAACCGTCCGGAGCACACCGAGGGCATCGAGCGGGCTATGCGTTGGCTCGGTCTCGACTGGGATGAAGGGCCCTACTTCCAGTCGCAGCGTTCGCACCTGTACGAAAAGGCGATCGAGCAGCTCTTGGCCGCGGGGCATGTCTACGCCTGCGACTGCACGGCTGAGGACGTAGCCGCACGGAACAAGGCTGCCAACCGGCCGCCGGGTTATGACGGCCACTGCCGCGACCGGGGCCTCGGCCCCGACCTGGGACGCCTGCTGCGGTTCCGCACGCCCGACGAAGGCAGGACCTCATGGACCGACGTCATACGGGGCGAGGTGACCTACGAGAACGCGGTTATCGAGGACTTCAGCATCCGCAAGTCCAGCGGGCAACCCCTGTTCATCCTCGCCAATGTCGTCGACGATGCGGACATGGCCATCAGCCACGTCATACGTGGCGAGGACCACGTGCCCAACACCCCCAAGTACCTGCTTTTGTGGGAGGCGCTCGGCTACGGGCCCGTGCCCACTTTCGCCCACCTCCCTCTCCTCGTCAATGCATCCCGGCAAAAACTGTCCAAACGCCGCGACAAGGTCGCCCTGGAGGACTACCGCGACGAGGGCTACCTCCCCGAGGCGATGGTCAACTACCTGGCACTGCTCGGTTGGTCGCCCAAGGGCGACAGAGAGGTGCTTGCGACAGGAGAGCTGATCGACGAGTTCCGCCTCGACGAGGTCAAATCGTCGCCGGCATTTTTCGACCTGACCAAGCTCATAGACGTCAACGCCACTTACCTGCGGGGACTGTCGCCCGAGGGTCTTGTGGCTAGGGCACAGGAGTGGCTGGCGGCGCGCTGGGCACCCCTGGCCCCGCTCGTGCAGGAAAGAGCCCGCACCCTGGCAGAGGTGTACTCCATGACGGACTTTATGTACGTCCCCGAGGTCGCTCCCGCCCAGGACCAGTGGGCCAAGCTGCGCCGCCAGCAGCCGGCGTTCACCCAGCTACTCGCCGCCGCCGAGGGGGCGCTGGCCAGCTGCGAATGGGACGCCGCGTCGATCAAAGAAGCTGTTGCTGAGGCAGGGCAAACGGTGGGGGTTGGGAACCTGGGCAAAGCGCAGGCCCCCGTCCGTCTTGCCATAACGGGTCGCACGGTTGGCCCACCGCTCTTCGAGTCCCTCGAGCTACTGGGCCGCAACCGGGCTGTTGCCAGGATCTCGGCGGCCCGCCAGCGAGCCGAAGCGGAAGACAAAGACGGGGCCTAGCCAGGCACGGGCACGAAAAGCGGCACGCGGCGAGCGTCAGCTAACATATGCCTCACCCGATCGGGGGTGGTGTAATCGGCA
>DASSZK010000309.1:0-9950 GCA_035702845.1 Acidimicrobiales bacterium | reverse complement strand
AACGCGACGACCGCCGAGGAGGCGTTGAGCGCCGAGAGCTCTCCGCTGACGGTCCCCCCGACCCGCTTTTCTATCCCGAGGGCCTCGAACGGCTTTACCAGTTGGCCACCCGGCTCGACATCACGATCGTTGTCTGATGGGCATTAGCTGCATACCAAAGTGGCGAGTGCTGCCGCCAGCGGCTCGGACCGGAGGTGGGCTGTATACTTCAGCGCGCGCCGAGTCACCGCCGACCACTACATCAACTACTCCTTGGTAACCGACGCATGAGCGCCGGGCGCGAGTTCGCCCAGGTGCTCAACTGGTTGCCCTCGAGCGCTCTCGACGAGGTCGAGGAGCACCTGCGGAGCCGGCCGGGCCGGTACGCGATGGTCGACGGCCAGGCCGTACAGAGCGAGCAGTCACTTTTCGGCCAATTTGGTGCTGAGGTCTTCGTAGGGGCGAAGGTGGCGAACTGGGCCCAGTTCGAGGACCACTTGCACCAGGCCATCGGTGCCCAGCCAGAGCTCGCTGTTGTCTGGCTCTCGGTCGACAACTTGCTGGCTGCCCAGGTGCCGCTACTGGTCGAGGCTTGTGACCTCTTTTATGGACGCGCTCGTTGGGCGTCGTCGGTCGGCAAGCGGTTCCGGGTTTTCCTGCTGGGCGAGGGGCCCAACTTCAGCCAAGCGCAGTAGCGCCGGCCCGGTCCCTATTCGGGAGGCGTTTGGCCTTCCACAAGTTCAGGCTGGACCAGCTGCGGTAAAGGCGTACTGGTTGGCTTCGCGGTGCCCGCCCGCCGGCGTTGAGCGCGCTCTTGGTGCATGCGCTCGTAGTTCCACCATGAGAGCCCCGTTGGGGCGTGCTGCTTGGCTGCCAAGCGAGCTGCCGCCTCGTTGTACGCCGTGGCCGTCCAACCGTCGCTGTGGCACTTCACGATGTAAGCAGTGGTTGCATTGACATGGTCAGGGCGGACCAGCAGCTCCATGCGGTGCGACCTTTTGACGGGTGTGTCTGTCACGAATAGGCGAGCTGCCCTGCGTCGGTCGTGGCGCCGGGTAAGCGGTCCTAGTGCCACCCGCAGCAGGGCGCGGAGCGGTAGGCGCATCACCGTGCACTTTAAACGGCTTCGCACGAAGGGGCTACCAGCTGGTGGGAAATGAGGTTGCCTTGACTGGTGTCAGTTTGCCATTCCTCAGCACGAGCGTGAGTCAACGATCCTGCGGAGCATGCCGGCAAGCTCACCGACGTCATGCTGTCCGGCTGCAGCCGACATCACGAATTCGTACACGTCGTCGTTGGTAGCCGACGTCGCCGTGATGCCATTCAGTTCGAGGAAGGTGGCCGTCGCCAACCAACCGAGCCGCTTGTTCCCGTCGATGAGCGGGTGGTTCTTGACCAGGGACTGCAGGAGGGCGGCCGCTTTGGTCCACACGTCTACGTATGCGTCCTGACCGAAAGCGCTCGCCCGAGGGCGAGCAGCCGCAGACGCGAGGAGCCCGAGGTCTCGAACGGGTAGCGGTTCGCCGAACAGGCCGGCGGCGAGGACTATGAGATCTTCGACATCAAGGTACTCGAAGCGGCTCCTCACTCCCCAAGACGACGAAGCGCCTCGGCGTGCGCAACCTTGACCCGCTCCGCAGCCGCAGCAACGCGATCCGAGTGCTGACCCCGGGCCACATACTCCCGCACGGCGCGTCGGGCTGCGTCTTGCATCGACACCCCTTCCTCCTCAGCGCGCAATCGCAACGCAGCAGCCTCGTCGTCGCTGAGCCTCAAGGTCATAGCCATGGCTCATGGTATCAGACTGATACCGGACAGCCTCATCTTGTCGACGGCGGTCGCTCGCCCTGGCTTTGACGCTTCGGGCACGCTTTTGGCCGCCGTAGCACGCAGCGACGAGGAGGCTACCTACCGTTGTTGCCCTGATCATCCCGGCCTTCCTGGACTTTGCCGCGGCGCGCGAGATCAGCCTTGGTCTCGTCACCATCGGTCCCTCGGACGTGCCTCCTACCCGGCGCCGTGTGCCCCGGACACCGCCGGGGCCTCCGTGAGCGTCTCGGGCAACGGGCCCCTCTCCATCTCCGGCGCCCGGGTGGGCTCGGGCCCATCGGTGGCCATCTACTCTGATGCTTCTAATGCCGCGGCCTTCGACGTCACCGGCTCCGGAAAGGCCGAGCTCACCGGCTCTGCCGACGTCCCCTCCATGGCGGTTTCTGTAAGCGGCTCTTCGCCGCTAAAGATCTCCAAAGGGGTGCTTGTATCCGCGTCCGTACAGGCCAGGCGGACGCTTTATGTCGCTGGAGAGCGCGATGACGTTGTCGCCGTGGACGCAGCATCGGGCAAGCTCGGCACCCCGCTCGACGTCGGCAAGCCGTTTGACCTAGCCATAACACCCTCCGGCAAGACTCTGTACGTACTCGACTTCTCGGCCTGACGGCCGCACTGGCCCCGGGGGTCAGCGATCGTGCGGTACCGCCCACTAACTGGGCCCCGAAAAACGTAGACGCACACGTGCCAGCCGCCGTCGCCCCTCTGTCTCACGCTGCCTCTCATGCTTTATGCCCGGGCCAACGTCACGGACCGGGTTTTGGACCAGTCTTGGACTGATGGCCGATCACATATGAGAAGCAGGAAAAAGAGAAATTCGGTGCGGGGAGCGGGTCGCGGATCCGAGAAGAGGCGTTGATGCCAACCGGGCTACCGCGTTCCTCCGGCGGGGCGCACGGGTGGCAGCAACGCCAACTGCGGAGGGAGTGGGATTTGAACCCACGGGGAGCTTGCACTCCCAAGGCTTTTCAAGAGCAAGTGGTCTTGTCGCTCGAATAGGCCCGCGGCCGCCTGAGCTGGGAAAGGCGACGGGCTGGAGCGCTTAGATCGGCTGGAGTAGGCCTGAGAGGGCTGGAGATTATGGCCAGAATTATGGCCAGCTTGCGAATCCGTGACGCTGGCCGAGCCCTTGTAGCGGGAGGGGGCACTTCAGCACCGGGGCCGAGTGGGGCTTAGGGTAGGAGGTTGAGGGCGGTCACGTGGTTGGGCCGGACGACGGTGAAGTGACGTCGGTCCAGGGTTGCCACGTCACTGATCGACAACCGTTCTGCGGCGGCCACCACGGAGCTGTCGACCGATCCCAAAGGCAGATCGCCATAAATCCGGACTAGTTCGGCGACCCGAAGCCAGTCTTCGACCGCGACATGCTCCGGGATCAGATTACCGGCGGCTAAGTCACCCAAGAACCGGACTTCGGCGTCATGACCGAGCCTGGTCCCGAGCAAGTAGACCACCTCGGTAACCACCAAGATGGGTACCAGGAGCGGTCCGGGATGGGTCTCGAGTAGTTCGAGGCACTCGGCGTGATGGTCGTCGTCTGCGTCGACGTAGGCGTACAGAGGGCCGGCGTCGACGAGGAGCGCTATCGGGAGACCTCGTTGCGCAGGATCTCTTCGATGCGGGCTGAGACGTCGTGCGAACCGCTCCGTCCTGCGGCGGCGGCGATCAACTTCCGTCGGCCCCAGTTGCCGCCGAGGTGAGCCTCGATGGCTTCTCGGGTGAGCTCAGACACGGTGGAACGCCGCCGCTCGGCCTCGTGTCGGAGCCGGGCGTCGAGGTCGTCCGGAAGCTTGACCGTGGTCCTTTTCATGTATGCCAGCATACCCACCATGTCGCCAGCAGCCGGGAATTTTCCGTCATGCGAGGCCGCGGCCGTTGCCCAGGCGGGCGAGCCGAGCGCCGAGCAGGTGCGCAACTTCCGGTAGGTGGTGGGCGTATTGGGACACTGAACCGGTTCACATCGCGGGGGTATGGAGGCCGGTCTCCGAGTGAGGACGATGCTCTTGGGTGGTGGCGAGGTGTCCGGATATGAAGGCCCGGTCGTATTCCTCTTCGGAGGTGGGACCGCGTTCGGGACGCGCGCAACCGGTGTGGTGCACGTCGCTGAGCAAGCTCAGCTGGTGGCCCGCGACGAGTGCTGATCTCCGCTGGCTCGGGTGCAAGCTTCCACCAGCTGGTCAGATTATGGCCAAATGGCCGCCAGAACACGGCTACGGACCGTTCGCCGGGCGCCGGCACGGTCCTAGGCGCCGGGCCCAAGTACTGTCCGCCACCTTTACACCCTCGGACAGCACCGATTACACCTCCGTTGCCGTCACCACCACGCTGCAGGTCACGTTCACGCAGCCCTGTATCGCCGCGAAGTTTGCGGGGTCGCTCAAAGTGCCCGACGGGCAGGCATTGTGCATCGGCGCCGGGGGCAAAGTGACGGGCTCGGTGTCGGTTGCCCCAGGCGGTGCTCTTTGGGTAGCTGGGGGGACCATTGACGGGTCGCTCAGATCGAGCGGCGCCTCGGCTCTCACATTGTCCCAGGCAACCGTCACCGGCTCGGTGGCCGTGACCGGGACTATTGGGCCCCTGGCGATCGGCTCGGGGACGAGCATCGGTGGCAGCGTGAGCATCACTTCAAGCTCTGGCGCTGTGGCTTTGAGCGGTGCTCGGGTAGGTGGCTCCCTAAGTATTTCCAGCAACAAAGGCGCTGTGGTGCTCTCGGGCACGGCCATTATTGGCAGTGTCTCGGTGACGAGCAATACTGCGGGCGTGAGCATCACGGGCAACACCGTGTCGGGTTCGCTCGCCGTAGTCTCGAACTCCGGGCCGTTCGTCTATAGCGGCAACACGGTCAGGGGCTCGGCGTACGTGGCGGACAACACATAGCGGAGCGCCGCGCTACTTTGTGGAAGCAATCTCCCTCCAAGCACAAATGCCGAGAATGAATGCCTCTGGGCGCTCGCAGCGGACAGTTCTTTAGAGCCTAAGTCTTACGTCGTCTTCGCCGTCGACAAATTAACGGTCTTATATTGTGCCTAGCTTAGATTGACCTTGACAACGGTTATCGTGCGGGCTTGCGGAAAGGTAGGGACGATGACGAGATAGTTGCCAGTCGCCAGGATCGGCCATGGGTTGTCGGAATAGTAGTGTTCGTCCTGCAACTCGCCGAGGAGGGCTCTGGTAGTGACATCGAACTCTTCGAGCCCTGGATGCTGCACCGAGCCCCCATAGGCGAACAGGGTACCCCCAACTACGGCCAGCTCATGGTCTGAGAGGCTGTATGAGGGGGGCCCCAGTGCCCCGACGACGGCCCCTGTCAATGTGTCGACCTCGATTGGGATGCCGTTGGCCCTTACCCGCACCTACGATTCGGGCCTCGCCCAAGCCCAGTCGCTGACCTCCACGGCGTCCAGCGTGCCGGGGGGCCTGGGCTATGGCTGGTCCTACAACCTGGGCATGTCGCTTAGCACCGACCCGAGCACCGGCGTGGCCACCATCTCCCAGGAGAACGGCAGCGAGGTCACTTTCTCCCCCTACGTCGCCGGCTCCTCGCCGTCTTGGTGCACGGGCACCACCAACTATTGCGCTGACCAGCCCCGGGTGGTGGCCACGTTGGACAAGGCCAGCGACGACACCTGGACCTTGGTGCGTTATGCCCATGGGGCGCCCGCGACCTTCCGGTTCTCTGCGACCGGCCAACTGGTGTCTGAGACCGACACCGTCGGCGACAGCCTCACCTCGTCGACGCAGGCCCCCGGGGCCGGCCAGTGCCCGAGCGGAGCGGCGAGTTGCACCGTGTGGGAGAGCTCCGCATCGGGGCGCTCGCTCACCCTGGCTTTCGATGCCGCGGGCCTGCTGACGGCGGCAATAGCACCCGGCGGCGAAGAAGCTACCTACTGCTATTACGGCCAGGCTTGTGCCGATGGGGCCGGTGGGGGAGGCCCAGCCGACCTTTACTCGGCCAGCGCCCCGGGCGAGGGCACCACCACTTACACCTACGACAGCTCGGGCCCCGACCCCGTGCTCGCCAACGACATCGTGACCGAGCAGCTCCCCACGGGTGGCACGGTCACCAACGTCTATAACTCCGCCGGCCAAGTGGTCTCCCAAGACGCCCCCTCGGGCTACATGACCTTTAGCTACAGCGGGTCACCCGAGAGCTACGAGGCACCCTCGGCACCAGGGGGCGGCCCCTCGGGCACGACCGTCGTCTCACTGTGGCCAACAGGGCCGGGCGGGCCCGAGCCCGCCCAGGTCACCGAGTACCAGTACTCCTCGGGAGCGCTGGTGGCCGAGACCACCGGGTACGGGACCAAGCAGGCGTCTACCCGCTACTTCGACCTCGACCCGGCGACGCTCGTGCCCACGACCACCCAGGACGGCGACGGCAACCAGGACAACGTCATCCTCGACACGACTTCAGGGCCCATGGCGGCGGGCAACGTCACAAGCTCCACCGATGCTCTAGGGAACACGACTCAGACCGAGTACAACGCGGACAACCAGGCCTGGTGCACGGTTTCGCCTTCGGAGTACTTAGACGGCGTGCGCTGCCCGGCCGCCGAGCCGACCTCACCCCCTGGTCCTGGGGCAAGTGACCCCTGGGCTGGTGCCACCATCAACTTCTACGACACCAATGGCAACCTGACCGCCACCACCGACCCTCTCGGGCGCACGAGCGCTCAGGCGTACACTCCGTCGGGCCTGTCGGTGCCTGCGGGCCTGGTGTACTGCAGCGTCGAGCCAGTCGAGTACGCGCAGGGCGTCACCTGCCCCGCCTACGGGGCGGCGCACGTGGCCGGCACCACCAGCTCCACCTTCGACGCCGCCGGCGACGTCACCTCCAGTACCGATACCGTCGGGGGCACCACGACCTACACCTATGGCGACCCCTCTCACCCGGGCATGCCCACGGTGACGACCGGGCCGGACGGCGACAAGACGACCGTCGTCTACAACAGCGCAGGCCAGGTCATCTCATCGACTCAGAGCTCGGGGGGCTATTCGGCCACCACCCTTACCGCATACGACTCCGCCGGCCAGGCGTACTGCACCGTGGCGCCCCAAGAGGTGGCCAAGGGCGTCACCTGCCCGGCCTCCCCGCCGAGCTCGCCCGTGGCTGGTGCCACAACCGATTTCTACGACGCTGCCGGGCACCTGGTGCTAGAGGTGGGGCCCACCGGTGCCACCACCGCTTACGCCTACGACTCGGCTGGCAACCAGTACTGCACCGTGGCGCCGGCTGCCTACGAAAAGGGCGCCCGTTGCCCGGACAGGCCGCCCGCGTCGGCGCCCGCTCAAGGCGACGACGCCTACGCCGGGGCCACCATCGACACCTACGACGCTCAGGGCCGGCTGGTGCAAACGACGAGCTCGACCGGAGCCGTCACCACTTACGCCTACGACGGCGCGGGCAACCGCGTCTCGCAGACCACGCAGCCCGCGCAGGCCTCCGAGGAGGCCTCTGACCCCGCCGTAACCACCACTTACACCTACAACGCCGACAACCAACAGGTTTCTGCCACCACCGCCCCGGGGACGCCCCTGGCGTCAACCACGCTCAGCTACCACGACCCTGACGGCAACATCTATTGCACCGTGCCTGCCGACGCCTACGCCTCGGGCAACTACCAGTGCCCGGCCTGGCAGGCCAGCTGGGCTGTCGCCCCGCCACCGGTGGGCTCGCTGTACTCGTCCACCCCTTCGCCCGACCAGGCCAACGCTGTCGCTACGAGCTTTTACGACGCCGACGGGGAGCTGTTGCAAAGCTCGGGCCCCAACGAGGGCACAACCCTGCCCGCCACCACGGTGTCTGCCTACGACGCCAATGGCAACGTCTACTGCGCCGAGGACGCCACCGACATGGCGGCGTCGCTGGCGGCTCAGCCCTCGGGCTCGTACCCTTACACCTGCCCGAGCACGGCGCCCTCGTCGGCCCCGGCCACGGGATCTGACCCTGGCTACGAGACGAGCATCTACGACCCCGCCGGGCGCCTGCTCTCCAGCACCGACGCCACCGGGGCGACGACCAGCTACACCTACGGGCCCGAGGGCGAGGTGCTCACCACCACCAACCCCGACGGGGCAGTCACTACCGACTGCTATTACTGGCAGCGCTCCACCTGCGCGGCCGGCGCCCCGGCAAGCGGCGGGGACGCCACCGATCTTTATTCGACGACCATGCCCCCGGGCCAGTCCTCACCGCAGGGAGCGCTCACCACCTACACCTATTACCCGGGCGGCCAGGTGGCCACAAAGACCACGCCCGCCGGCACCGAGAGCTATTCCTACGATGCCGCCGGGGACACCCTGGCCCAGTCGTGGTCCGCGCCCGCCCCCGGGTACCAGGCCACACCTACGGCCCGTTACACCTACGACGGCGCCGGACAGCTAGCGTCCGTGTCCGATATACGGGGCACGACGTCGTTGTCCTATGACCAAGCGGGACAGCTCCTATCGGCCAGCACCACGTCGACGACGCCAACCTGCGAGATATGCGCCACCGCCACCTCCGGCACCGCATTGGAGGCCACCGGGGCGGCTGTCATCTCGGCTGCGGGCACCGTCGCCGACAGCTCCACCAGCCCGTCGGCGGCGCAGGCCACCGGCTCGGCCCGGGTAAGCGGTTCGTCGGTCGTCCTGGCCGGGGGGTCAAAGACGACTGGCACCGCCAGCGTGGGGCCCCTCGCGGCCCCCGGTACGGCTGTCGCACCTAGCTCGCTGCCGGTCCTTCCTGCCCCGGCGCTTACGGCCACGGCGACCAGCATCGATGCCAGCGCCAACCAGCAACTGGTCGCCTCCCCCGGGGTGTACTCGGACCTGGAGGCATCGGGGGCGGCGACGCTCAGCCTCTCGCCTGGTACCTATGTCGTGACCGGCAAGCTCGCCGTGGGCGGCTCTGGCCAGCTCACCGGCACCGGGGTCAGCATCTACCTGGCCTGTGCCTCCTACCCGGCGCCGTGTGCCCCGGGCACCGCCGGGGCTTCCGTGAGCGTCTCGGGCAACGGCCTCCTCGCCATCTCCGGTGCCCAGGTGGGCTCGGGCCCTTCGGTGGCCATCTACTCCGACGTCTCCAATGCCGGGTCGTTCGAGCTGGCGGGCTCGGGCAAGGCGGAGCTCACCGGCTCGGCCGATGTCCCCTCCATGGTTGTGTCGCTGAGCGGGTCGTCGCCGCTACAGATCTCCAAAGGGGTGCTGGTGGCCGCGTCCGTACAGGCCAGCGGTTCGGCCACGGTCTCTGTCGACCAGGGCCAAGGAGCGGCACCGCCAGCTACGACGTCCACGGTGTCCTACTCGTACTTCTCCACGGGCCAGCGTGAGTCCATCACCTACCCGCAGGCCCCGGTGGGGGGCTCGGCCACGGTCAACTACAGCTACGACCAGGCCGGCGCCATGGCTTCGCTTACCGACTGGTACGCCAAGACGACCACGTTCTCCCACGACCCGGACGGCAATACCACCGCCACGGCTTACCCTGACGGTGTAAATGTCTCTGACAGCTTCGACCTGGCCGGTGCCATGACGGCGCTGACCGCCACGGCATCTGACGGCACCCTCGCCGCCGGCATCTCCTATGGCCTCGACAGCGCCGAGCAAGTGAGCGCCGAGACCGACGCTGGGGCGCTGTCTGGCTCGGTCAACTACTCCTACGACAGCGCCGACCGCTTGGGGACAGTGGCCAAGGGGGCCTCCACGCCCGCAAGTGCCGCTTATGACCCGGCCGGCAACCCCACCACCTTGGCTACCGGTGCCACCCAGGCCTTTGACCGAGCGGGCGAGCTCACCTCGGCTACCGAGCCCTCGGGGGCCAAGGTCGCCTATACCTACAACCCGAGCGGGGACCGCACCGGCGCAACTACGACTGCACCGTCTGGGACGACTACCACCTCTGCCTACGGCTACAGCCAAGCCGACATGATGACAACGGCTTCCGTGCCTGGCGCTTTGCCGGCCTCGTACTCCTATGACGCCAACGGCTTGCTGGCTTCTACCTCAAGCCCGGCGGGCGTACGTGCCGACACCTGGGACATGGCTGCCGGCCTTGCCCTTCTCCTTACCGACGCCACCAACGACTACCTCTACGGACCTACAGGTACCCCGGTAGAGCAAGCTGGCCTGGTAAGCAACAACGTCCAGTACTTCGTACCCGACGA
>DASSZK010000159.1:0-10027 GCA_035702845.1 Acidimicrobiales bacterium | reverse complement strand
ACAGCGGTTGGCCGAGCGGGACCTTCATCAGTTACCGGTTGACCTCCGGGCCGGCGTCCGGGTTGGTGGTTTACGTGGCTGAAAACGTGACGCCAGAGGTTTACGTAGGGGAGGTTGTCGGCCCCGAGACGGTCCTCGGGGTCGTGCACGACTCGCGGACCTGCATGGAGACGGGCTGGGCTAATGTTGCGGATCCGCACGAGCAAGCAGCCGCCCACTACGAGTACACAGGCGCGAACTCAACGGCCTACGGCCGCAACTTTTCGTCGTTGCTAGCGCGGTTAGGGGCGCGCCCCGGCCTGGTGCAGCCGGGGCCGCCCGGGCCTTTGCCACCAGGGTGGCCTAAGTGGTAACCCGCCGTTGCTCTACGAGCCGGGCGGCAACCTCACCAGGGGTGCCCGTACCCGGAGAGCTGTCACCGCCGCCCAACTTGCCCCTCAGGCGAGTTGCAGATGGCACCGCTAGGAGGATGAAAAAGCCCATGGTGGCGAACGAGAGCCACGGTAGGGCTGACTCTGCTCCCGTCGCTACCGCGGCGACGATACCCCCCGCGTTGCCTGCGAGCCAGAGGAAGTTCGCGGCCATCGCCGGCGATTGGTTGTAACGGCGCTCGGTAACTTCGAGCATCACGGGTAGGCAGGGGAGCAGCAGGGCGCCTACGGCGAACAAGCAAATGGCGGCGCTGTAGCGGCCCGGCGCGGCGGCGAGAACTGCGCAAGCCGCAATGGTGGCGAGGCCAGCCACCACGATGAACGCGAGTTGGCGCCCATGGCGGGTCAGGGTGCCGGGCATGACTGCGGAGGTCAAAGCGCCTGCCACCAACATGGCCGTCAGCAAAGCATCGACGGTGCCCGCACTAACTCGGGCTGGGACTAACAGTGTTTGTGCCCACGTCGTCAGCGAGACGAACACTCCAAAGCCACAAGCCACGAGCACGCCCAGGTCCCGCATCACAGGGTCAGCCCATAACGACCTCAGTTTGGTCGCCTCTTTTGACGGTGCAGGTAGCGCCGGTTGCGCCACGGTACCGGCGCACCGGTACCGCCACAGGAACCAGCCAAAAACACCGCAGGTTGCCACGGAGTACCCGGCGCCCACGGCGAGGACGGCGCCAGGCCTGCCGCCTCCAAGAGACCCTGCGACGGCGTAAGCCAGTATGAACCCGGCAAAGGTGCCTGCCGACCCGACGGCGATCCCAGCGGCGCGCTGAGCCGGCAACAGGTAACGGCGAGCAAGAGATGTAAGCGACGCCAACAGCAAAGGTTGAGCGCACGCAACAAGCACCTGGCCGCCGAGGGCCCAGGCGAAGCTCCCGTGGCCGGTGGCACCGAGGCGCACCAATGCTCCGGTCGCGTCCAGGGAGGCGGCTATGGCCAACCATGCCGTCATGGACTTGTCGACCAGGCGCCCTGCTGGCACGGCGAGGAGGACGTAAAGGAGCGGGAAGATCTCCGAGAGCACCCCGACGTCTGCGGCGCTTACGTGGTAATAGGAGCCGGCACTTGTAGCAATGGGGGCGAAGACCAGCCACGCCATCTGGTTTGCCGATGACGTGGCGGCAAAAGCGCATATGGGGGCCCAGATGTTCTTGGGGAGAGTAGGGGCGGCGGAGCCCTGCGGTCGGTTCACCGGCTCTAGCGAGGGCCTTCGAGGCAACAAATCATGAGCGCCACGTCGTCGCCCCAACCCGTGGCGGGCTTCATTGAGCACACGATGTTGTCCGCCAAGTCGTGAGGGCCAGGCCCTGGGAAGGCCTCAGCCCCGACCACCCTTGCCAAGCCGTCGGTCAGCGCCTCGCCTTGGCGCTCGACAAGGCCGTCGGTGAACAGAACGATCGTCGCCGGGCCGCTGGCGGGCAGCTCTATACGGGCATCCTCGTAGACCGTCGGGGCGAGGGCTGCACCCAGAGCCGGGGCAGCTGTGACCTCGAGGTAGTGAGCGCCTGCCCTCGTAACGAGCATCGGCGGGACATGGCCGGCGCAGGCAACGTCTATATAAGGCGATCCCGGTGACCACACGGCGTAGACCACGGTGGCGAGCTCTTCCCAATCATCGCTGTGGCGGTGCACCAACCGGTCGAGATCGGACAGCGTGGCGCCTGGGGTGTGCCCACTACGCGCAAGCGCACGCAACTGTGCCCGCAAATGGCCCATGCGCCCAGCTGCTACGAGGTCGTGACCGGCGACGTCGCCGATCACCATGGCCACCTCCCCTTGCTCCAAGCGGAACAGGTCATACCAGTCCCCGCCGACTTGGGCACCTTCCGAGCCTGCGACATAGCGGACGGCCGACGCCATCTCTTCGAGGTGCGGCAGCCTCTCGGGCAATAGCGCCTGTTGCAACGAGATGGCTATCTGGTGGTCGTTGCGATGGCGGCGGAGGCGTTCGAGCGCCGTGGCCGCTTGACCGGCGAGTGACCCGAGGAAGGCCTGTTCCTCGGAACTGAAGTAGTGCGTCTCGGGGAAGGTCAGCGACAGCGTACCTACAGGGTGGGCGCCGGCGAACATGGGGACTACCACCCAGGACTGGCGCTGGGTGCTGGCAGCGGCCACTCGCGCTCGCTCAGCCGGTATGTAACGTGCCAGCTCACCGGCCGACGGGACGAAGATGGGTGCCCGGCGCTGCAAGGCCATCGCGGACAGCGACTGCTCATCAAGGGGTCGCTCGTGCGTCAGGTGGGCCACGGCAGCCTGGTCCCAGCCAAAGGAGCTGACGAAGCGCAAGGTCCGCCGGACCGCGTTGACCAGGCCGAGGCCCCCGCCGCTTGCTCCCATGCCCGCCCGGGCGCCCGCGAGGACGGTCGCCGCAACTTCTTCGCTGCTTTCGCAGGTCGCGAGCCTCGACGTGGCCTGTTGCAGTCGGACGGTCAGCTCCGCAGAACGGGCCGCCGCCTCGCGCGCTCGTTCACGGGCCAGGTTCTGGCTGAGGACACCGGCCAGGGCGCTGGCGAGGGCCTTTTCCCTGACGTCGTCCAGGTGGCCGCCCGCGTAGGCCACGAAGAGGAGCCCCAGCAGGTCGTTGCCCGCCACTAGGGGCACCATGTGAAGGGTGCGCTCGCCCGGGTACCAACCCTTTAGGCCGGGATGTCCCGCGTAGAAGTCCTCGACGGAGCGCAATACGAGGTGCCGCCTCTCCTTCGCCGCACGCGCGCCCGGAAGGTCAGCGTCGATAGAGAACTCAGCAAGGTCCGGCGGTACCGGTTGGTGCGGTGTGGTCGCCCACGCGCCAACGCGCAACACATTGCTCTTGGTGAGGAGGTGGGCCCCAGCGCTGCGCACCCCGTCCAGGCGCAAGGCCGCGTTTACGACCAGCTCGCACAGCTTCTCGACGCTCCGCTCGTGCCCCAGGGCCATGGCGAGGTCGCGCAGGACGGCCAGGCCGGTGGCGACCTGTTCCAGGGGCGCAAGGCGGTCGACTTCGTCCGCGAGCGCACGGGAAAAAGGGCGCGGCTCCTCTGGCGGCGCGCCGGCCATGTGCGCCCGCAGTTGGCGGACGATCTCGCCGACATACCACCGTCGCAGCGTGCTCGAAGATGGTGTAGCCGGAGTTGTCAGGAGCCGGCCCGAGCGGCAGTAACGCTCGGCGACCTTCAAAGCGTCCAGGTACCGCAGGCCGGCATCCGCGGCGTCGAGCGGCAGGCGGAGCTCAAGGTCGGTGACGGGGCTTGCACCCTCGGCCGCCGCCTGAGCCTGGCGCTTTATCTGGTCCCGGGCATCGGCGAACTCTTCTGTGATACGCCGGACGGCTTGCGTGAGAGCTGGCGGCAACGGGTGCTCCTTGTCAGTGCTCAGCAGGACTAGCTCCCGGGCCAGGTTGTCCACCTGCGCCTTGGCTGCGACCAGCATGTCGGTAGGGATCCCGGGCAGTTCCACCAAATACGTCCGGGCGCTGGGAACCCCACGCCCTGGGGCAGCGGTCCTCGACGGGTGGTCAGCCGGCCCTGTCGGCTTTGCGAGGGCAGTGGCGCGCTGCGAGCCGGGGTCAGCATCGGGCCGTTCTGGGTTGTCATCGCCACCGGCGCGCGAGCGCCCATTGGCCGCGCGCTCGAGGGCGGGCGCCTCCGCAGCTTTGGCCAGTGCAAAATCGGCCCAGACGACCTTGCCGCCACCGGGCACCAGGTCGGCGCCCCATCGTGTGGCCAAGGCGTTTACGACCCCGAGGCCGCGCCCGGTCATGGCTTCGGGGCTTGGCTGCAAAGGCATCGGCAACTGCGCGCTGGCGTCCTCGACTTCCACGCGCATCGTCGTCCCGAGGTTGAGCAAGCGGGCCTGGACCGGGAATTGACCATGCAGTGCCGCATTGGTGGCGAGCTCGCTCACGACGAGCTCTATGTCGATGCTGATGTCGTCTGCACGGTGCGACAGCGCCTCTCGGACGAGGTTGCGCAATGCAGGGACCCCTTCGTGGCCCACGCCAAGGGAGGTGTCAACCAGCGATCGTGCCACCGGGTGCAACAGTAGTTGCGCGGCGCCGGGGGCATGCGGACCGCCGGCACACCTCGGGCCCATTGTTGACGCCGCGGGTCCTAACCGGTACAATGGCGGACGTTCTGTTGCCTAGCGAGGAGGTGAGCCGGTGCTTTCACAGCCCCCAAGTACCTGGCGCTCTCCGAAGCCGGGCCAGCCACGTCGCTGACGCGTTCCTCGCTGTCGTTGACGTCTTGACCGTTTAGGCCCTTTCCCGGCTCAGGAGAGCACTGTCCCACCGTGCTTGTGCCCTGAAGTTCGTGCGCTCGTCGCCGAGCGCGCGCCGCCCCGAAAGGAGGTCGCCCCGTGGCGCGCCTTTTCACGCAAGTCCTGCCTACAGACGGATCAACTGTGGCCATGGCCACGCAGCCTGAAGCGGTGCTCGACAGCGCCCATGTGGGCGATATCCGTGGCGCGCTCGGGACCGTGCGCCGCCACGACATCGGCGAGCGGCTCACGTTGTCTGCGAAGTTCAAGACGTTGTTGGCCATCGTCGGGCCCGGGCTCATTGTCATGGTCGGCGACAACGACGCAGGTGCGTTCAGTACCTACACCCAGGCCGGTCAGGACTATGGCACGCGCCTGTTGTGGTCGCTTGTGCTGCTGGTGCCTGTCCTCTACGTCAACCAGGAGATGGTGCTACGGCTGGGCGCCGTGTCGGGCGTGGGGCACGCTCGCCTGATATTGGAGCGGTTTGGGCGCTTCTGGGGGGCGTTCTCTGTCATCGACCTGTTCGTGCTCAACGCTCTCACCATCGTCACCGAGTTCATCGGCATCACGCTCGCCGTCGGCTACCTGGGGCTCCCCAAGGTCCCTTCCGTGCTCCTGGCCGCCCTGCTCGTAATCGGGGCCGCAAGCACGGGCAGTTTTCGCCGCTTCGAGCGGGTCTGCCTGGCTCTGGTGGCCGGGTCGGCAGTGCTCATCCCCATCTACATCGCAGTGCACCCCCCCACCAGCCAGATGGCCTACGACTTCGTGGTCCCCGGGCTGCCCAAGGGGTCGCATCTGTCCACTGTCATGCTGCTCCTCATCGCCATCGTCGGGACGACCGTGGCGCCCTGGCAGCTGTTCTTCCAGCAGTCCTACGTAATCGACAAGCGCATCACGCCAAGGTTTATCAAGTACGAAAAGGTCGACCTATGGGTGGGCATAGTGGTGGTGGTGGTCGGCGCCGCTGCAATGTTCGGGTTCTCAGACGCCATCTTCGCCGGCCGGCCAGGTTTCGGTCACTTCTCCAGCACCGCCGGTGTGGCTCAGGCTCTAGGGCACTACGGGTCCCGACTGCTCGGTGACCTGTTTGCGATAGCTCTTCTCGACGCCAGCATTATCGGGGCCGCTGCCGTTGGCCTGGCTACGGCCTATGCCGGCGCCGATGTGATCGGGGTCAACCACTCATTGCACCGGTCGGTGTCTTCGGCTAAGGGTTTCTATGCCGCCTACGCCGGGCTGATGGCCATAGCGGCCGCCGTCGTGCTGGTCCCCGGAGCGCCTCTGGGCCTCATAACCGAGGGCGTCCAGACGCTGGCCGGCGTGCTCTTGCCGAGCGCCACAGTGTTCCTGCTGCTGCTGTGCAACGACAAGGACGTGCTCGGGCCCTGGGTTAATTCACGCCGGCTCAACGCCTTCACATCGGTGGTGGTCTGGTGCCTGATCGTACTGAGCATTGTCCTGACGGCGAGCGTGCTCTTCCCCGGCCTGAACAGTCGCCAGATACTTCTCATAGTTGTAGGTGGAGCCGGGATGGGGCTGGTGGCGGGCGCCTACATGCTCGCCGCCAGCAAGCGCCGGCACTCCGCAGTACTCACTGTCCCCGTCGAGTGGCACGACCGCCAGACCTGGCGGATGCCCGCGCTCAACCTGCTGGCCAAACCGGTTGTTTCGCGCTCCCGCAAGGTCGGCCTGGGTTTGATGCGAGCTTACCTGGTGGTGGCTTTTGCTCTCGTCGTCGTCAAGATCGTGCAGGTTGCGCTGGGCTAAGGCGCTGCCTGTTGCCTTACTTTGCCGTGCGGAAAGTGCGGTCGGCCGTCAGCTTGTCGCCCCCGGCGTTTGTTATCTGCACCGTGTAATGGTAAACGGTGTTCGGCTTCAGCCCGAACACGTAACCGACCACGGGTATGGCCCCGTAAACGCCGGGCAGGAACTGCGGTTCTGTCTCGCCGTCCTCCCATGCCGGGTCTGTCTCGGTCTTGAAATCGTAGGAGCCGGTCAGGCCGTAATCGAAGCAGTAGGCCGATTGCGACCCTTGTGGGTTGATGCTTGCCTTGAAGGTCACGCTTGTGGCCGCCGACCCTCCAGGTGCTCCGCGGACCGTAGTGATCCAGGGCACTGTCGCCATCTTGAAGTGGGGGTTGGGCTTGGTCTTGTTCCAGGATCCCAAGGCGAAGGCGGTGCCAGGGGAGGCGGCGAGAGCGATCGCTGCCAGCAGGGTAGCGGTGCCTGCGGCGACCACCTTCTTCGGCGACTCGGCACGATTAGCTGGCACCTGCGACCTCCCGGCTGCTTGCGGAGCGGTTGCCAACGATCGGCAACTGACGCGGGGCCCGGCGCCATCTCGCCGCTGGCCCGAGCCCTAGGTTAGTTTCGGGCCCGGCGGTGGTCCAGGCAGCACCGGCTCGGGTGCGACCTCGGACGCTTGCGATGCGCGCCGTTTATCCTTTTTGTTCTTCTTTTTTGGCTGGTCGTCGGCCGGTTTTGGCTTCTTCTTCCGGGGCTCTGAACCTGTAGCGTACGCGGGCTGGTCGCCACCGCTTCGGTCTCTGCCTGCAGCAGGGCCTGTGATGGCGCCGTCGGCGTCGAGGGCCAGCCCCTTCATCAGGCGGCCGATGGTGCTGGCTAGCGGTGCAGCGGCCAGAGAGCAAATCAACCGGTTGCCCTCCCGGCGCTCCTTGACCAAGCCCGCCGAGCGCAGGACGGTCAGGTGCCTGGAAACCGATGGGCCGGAGATGGGGAACAGGGCGGCGACATGGCCGGCGGGCATCTCTTGCGCTGCCAGTGCCAGGAGGATCCGTCTACGCGTGGGGTCGCCGAGCGCGCGGAACACGAGGTCGTCGGAGCCGGCTGTGGCCTCGACTTCCTCTGGCCAGCTGAGCGAACGAACGCCGTCCGGGCGGTCCGCGGCGGGCGGTGAAGGGTGCTCGCTCACGGCGTACCGGGTGCCGGGGCAGAACTAGCCCAGAGTGCGGAGGCGGCGCCAGCTGCCTGGGCGCGCTCGTCAGCGTTGGATGTCACCCTGCCTTCTTAGCAATTGGGCTACGTCGCTCACGCAATCCCGCGGGTGGCGGGCACCGGTTTCAAGGTTGGACGCGGTGCCCCCGCCAAGAGGCTGAAGGTCGGTGACCGCGTCGTGGTGCCGTGCCCTATCGCCTGCGGGTGCCTGGGGGGCATGCAATCTGTTACTCCCACTTGACCGGTGGCCACGCCGGGGGCCAGGCGCAGTACGTCAGAGCGCCCTTCGCCGGCGTTGGCCCGATCAAGATGGTTATCGCACTGTCGTTACCGCTACTTATTGCCGGAGCGAGGCGTCCAGAGTGATCTCGGTCACCCCGGCGAGGGCCCGGCTCACCGGGCACCCATTCTTGGCCTCATTCGCGAGACGGACAAACTCCTGTGCTTCAATACCGGGAACGTTGCCTCGCGTCACCAGGTGGATACTGGTAATCGTCGGTTTGCTATCCACGGGCCTGAGCGTCACTGTGGCTTCGGTCTCGACGGACTCGGGTGGCGTACCCGCCTTAGCCAACATGTTGGACAGTGCCATGGAGAAACATGCGGCATGTGCCGCTCCTAAGAGCTGCTCGGGGTTGGCGCCCGGTGCATCTTCGAAGCGGGTCTTGAACGAATAGTCGGCATCAATGCCGTTCCCCGCGCTGAAGTGGCCTCTGCCTGATTCGAGGTCGCCGTTCCAAACGGCATTGGCTTTCGCCTGGGGCACTGTTCCTCCCGATAGTTGTGGTCAGATGACGCGCCGCATGCTAACCGCCGACTAGCGGGTCGCGACACGCCCAGCTGGTCAGTGCGGTGCGGTCGCTCCGTGCGCGTCTTCTTGCCCGGCTTCACCGTCACGGTCGTCGGGGCCGGCTTGACCTTGGCCGTCTTGGTCGGGCGCGGCACCGTCCCCCGGAGCACGCCCGGTTTCCCCGCCGTGGCCGCCCATTTGGTCATCTGCGTCTGACATGACGGGGATCTACCCCAGCGCGGCCCCTTGCGCTCACAGGCCTTGACTGCCAATCCGGCAGTTGGGCTACGCCATGCTCACCAGGTCGAGCAGGTCGTCGCTCCATGCGTCCTCTTGGCCGTCCGGCATCGTCAGTGCCCGATCGGGGTCGAGCTCGCTGACGAACTCGGCATCGTGGCTCACTACGACCATGGTCCCCGGCCACCTCGACAAGGCATGGCCTATGCCTTCGCGTGAGGGCGGGTCCAAGTTGTTCGTCGGTTCGTCCAGAAGCAGGCAGTTGTGGCGGCCGGCCACCAGCTGGGCGAGGGCCAGCTTCGTTTTCTCACCGCCGCTCAGTGTGGCTGCGTCTTGGAATGCTTTATCGCCAACGAGACCGAACATGCCAAGAAGGCTGCGCAGCTCGGTCAGCGGTCGGTCGGCCGCCTCCACCATGTGCTCGAGCACACTGCGCCCCGGCACGATGCCTTCATGCTCCTGAGCGTAGTAGCCAACAGAAACACCGGTCCCCGTTTCGAAGCGGCCGTTGGTGGGCTCCGACATCCCAGCCAGCACGCGCAAGAGGCTGGTCTTCCCCGCTCCGTTGAGGCCCATTACAAGCAGGCGTTGCCCACGTTCGACGGCAAAGCCGACCCCCTTGAAGACTTCCTGAACCCCGTACGACTTGGCCAGGTCCCGCGCTTCGATGACGATCCTCCCGCTGCGTGGAGGCGGTGGGAAATTGATGTCGTAGCGCCGCTCCCGATGCGTTGGGGCACCTACCGCGGTGCCTTGCAGGCGGGCGACGCGCTTGTCGAGCGTCTTGGCCACCCGGGCTCGTTTGGCGGTCTGGTGGCGCATCGACTCGGCCAAAGTGCTGAGCCGCTTTATCTCTGCTCCTTGGCGCTCCGCCAAGCGCGCCTGGCGGGCCTCGTCCTCGGCTCGGGCGCGCTGGTACTGCGTGTATGTGCCCTTGTACTCCACAAGGTCGCCCTCGTCCAGGTGCAGGACCCTGGTGATCGACTCGTCAAGCAGGCCGATGTCGTGGCTGACCACCAACAAGGCTCCCCGGTAGCTGCGCAGGAAGGCCACGAGCCATCCTTTGGCATCGCTGTCGAGGTGGTTGGTGGGTTCGTCCAGCATGAGCACGTCACTCCCGGCAAAAAGGATCCGCGCCAGCTCGAGGCGCCGCCGCTCGCCGCCGCTCAGCACGCTGACGGGCAGGTCAAGCCGGTCCGGCATCAGCCCGAGGCCGGCGGCCAGCCGGCGCACCTCTGCTTCCGCGGCGTAACCTCCGGCCGCCGCGAAGCGCTCTTCGGCTCGGGAAAAGCGCTGGACAGCCCGGTCGCTTGGGTCCTCCTCCATGGCGATGCGCAGCTTTTCCATGCGCTGGGCAAGCTCGTCCAGA
>DASSZK010000121.1:0-9319 GCA_035702845.1 Acidimicrobiales bacterium | reverse complement strand
CGTCGTCGTCGTAGGTGCCGGAGGAGCGGGGCTGCGGGCTGCCATCGCCGCGCACGAAGCCGGCGCCAGGACGGCGCTCATCTGCCGCAGCCTTCTCGGCAAGGCACACACGGTGATGGCCGAAGGCGGGATCGCCGCCGCAATGGGCAACCTGTGGCCAGAAGACAACTGGCAGGTGCACTTCCGCGACACCATGCGCGGCGGCAAGCTGCTCAACCACTGGCGGATGGCCGAGCTGCACGCCAAGGAGGCGCCGGAGCGCGTCTACGAGCTCGAGCAGTGGGGTGCCCTTTTTGACCGCACGGCCGAGGGCAAGATAAGCCAGCGCGACTTCGGTGGCCACCGCTACGCCCGCCTCGCCCACGTGGGTGACCGCACCGGGCTGGAGATGATCCGAGCCCTTCAGCAGCGAGCCGTGTCCATCGGCATCGACGTTTTTATGGAGCTCACGGTCACCGACCTGTTCAAGGACAACGGCCGGATCTCTGGACTGCTCGCGTACTGGCGTGAATCCGGGCGCTTCGTGGTCTTCGAAGCCCCAGCTGTAGTGCTCGCCACCGGTGGCATCGGCAAATCCTGGAAGGTCACGTCCAACTCTTGGGAATGCACGGGCGACGGCCATGCCCTGGCGCTGCGGGCGGGGGCCACCTTGCTCAACATGGAGTTCGTCCAGTTCCACCCGACAGGCATGGTGTGGCCCCTGTCGGTCAGGGGCTTGCTCGTCACCGAGTCGGTGCGCGGCGACGGCGGGGTCCTGCGCAATTCCAACAACGAGCGCTTCATGTTCAACTACATCCCGGAGTTCTTCAAAGCCGACACCGCCGACAGCATCGAAGAGGCAGACCGCTGGTACGAGGACAAGCGCAACAACCGCCGCCCTCCGGAGCTGCTCCCCCGCGACGAAGTCGCCCGCGCCATCAATGCAGAAATAAAAGCCGGGCGCGGCTCGCCCCACGGTGGCGTTTTCCTCGACATCGCCAGCCGGCGTACACCCGAGTTCATCCAGAGGCGCCTGCCCTCCATGTACCACCAGTTCAAAGAGCTGGCCGACGTCGATATCACCAAGGAGCCGATGGAGATCGGCCCTACGTGCCATTACGTCATGGGTGGCGTCGAGGTCGACCCCGACACGCAGGCTTCGCTCGTACCGGGCCTGTACGCCGCAGGCGAGGTGGCTGGTGGCATGCACGGAGCCAACCGCCTGGGCGGCAACTCGCTGTCGGACCTCGTCGTGTTCGGCAAGCGCGCCGGCGAGTATGCCGCGGCCTACGCCATGTCAATGGCTACCAACCGTCCGAAGGTGGCAACGACCGAGGTCAACTCGGCGTCGGAGTCGGCGCTGGCTCCTTTCCGGGCCGGCAATGGCAGCGAAAACCCCTATGCACTGCACCAGGAACTGCAAGAGACGATGCAGGCCCTGGTCGGCATCATCCGAGTCGAGCCAGAACTGCGCCAAGCCCTTGAAAACATCGCTTCGCTGCAGGCGCGCGCCCGCAATGTCGCGGTGGAAGGCAACCGCCAGTACAACCCCGGCTGGCACCTGGCCCTGGACCTGCGCAACATGCTGCTCGTGTCCCAAGCCGTGGCCATGGCCGCCCTCGAGCGCCAGGAGAGCCGCGGTGGCCACACCCGCGACGACTACCCCCTGACAGACCCGTTCTGGAGCAAACACAACGTGGTGCTCGGCTTGGGCCAGCAAGGCAGTGCCAACGCGGGCGCCCCGCTCACCCTGAAGCGCCAGCCTCTCCCCGAACCCCCGCCGCAACTGGCAGAACTGCTGGAGGATGCACATTGAGCTACGACCTCAAGCTCCGGATCTGGCGTGGCAACGCCGACGGGGGCGAGCTGAAGGATTACACGGTGCAAGCCGAGGAGGGCCAGGTCGTCCTCGACGCGGTGCACCGCGCCCAGGCCACGCAGGCCAACGACTTGGCGGTCCGCTGGAACTGCAAAGCCGGCAAATGCGGTTCGTGCTCCGCTGAGGTAAACGGAAAGCCGCGGCTCATGTGCATGACGCGACTGTCTGTTTTCTCGCCGGACGAGACCGTGACGGTGACACCGTTGCGCACTTTCCCGGTGATAAAGGACCTCGTCACCGACGTCTCTTTCAACTATGAGAGAGCGAAGCAGGTGCCGGCCTTCACTCCCACGGCCGAGCAGCCACAGGCGCCGTTCACGATGTACCAGGCAGACGTGAACCGGTCGCAGGAGTTCCGTAAGTGCATCGAATGCTGGCTTTGCCAGAACACCTGCCACGTCATACGCGACCACGAAGAAAACAAACCGGCCTTCGCCGGCCCGCGCTTTTTTATCCGCTATGCCGAACTGGACATGCACCCGAACGACGCTTTGGACCGCAAGGACTACGTCCAAGACGAGCAGGGGCTCGGGTACTGCAATATCACCAAGTGCTGTACCGAGGTCTGCCCTGAGCACATAAAGATCACGGACAACGGCATCATCCCCATGAAAGAACGGGTGGTCGACACCAAGTACGACCCGCTTGTGCGGTTCCTCGGCCGGCGCAGGAAGTCGGCGCGGCCCTAGGTCTCGCCTTGCGGCCCTGAGCCGCCAAGATGTTGCCCATGATCTTGGGCGCCGGGATAGTCGAGCCATCGGGCCAAGGTTGGGCCCAGGTCGCCGACCTGCTCATCGCCTTCGGTCTTTCGTCAGCGGTGGGCTTGGAACGACAACTCCGCGGCAAGAGCGCGGGCCTGCGCACCCAGGCGATCGTCGGCACAGCCGCCGCCCTTTTGATCCTGGTGAGCAAGTACGGCTTCAGCGACGTGCTCGCCTCCAATCTCGTCGTGCTCGACCCCTCACGGGTTGCCGCCCAGATCGTCTCGGGCATCGGTTTCCTCGGAGCCGGCCTGATCCTTACCCGGGAGGCCGGGGTGAAGGGCCTCACGACCGCCGCGTCCGTATGGGAGACGGCAGCCATCGGGATGGCGGCAGGGGCCGGCCTACCCCTGCTTGCTGCGGTTGTGGTCGGCCTGCACCTGGTCATCGTCAGCATTTACACCTGGGCCGAGAGTTCGCCGCTGTTTACCCGCTCTGGTTACGCCGAGGTCCAGGTCACCTACGAGGACGGGCGAGGCATCCTGCGCGAGGTACTGCGCACCTGCACCGAGGGCGGTTGGACCGTCGTGGGCCTGGCTTCGAGCGGTAAGACCCAAGGCAACGTGCATGACCTGCTGGAGAGCGGGCGCCCAGGCGACAAGGCCGCGGACGCGCCGGGGCGCAGCACAAAAGGGCCGGTCACCGTCCATCTGCGCCTGCAAGGCAAGGACCTTCGCAACGCCGCACACCTCTTGGGCTCCGTCGATGGCGTGGACGTAGTGCACGTCGTACCCCAGGACAGTGAAGAGTGAGCAGAAAACTTGCGTCGAGCGTTGTCAGCTTTCCTCATCCCATGCTATAGTGGTACCTGTGACCAAGAAGCCTGAGTAACAGGAGCCAGGCTCAGAAAAGAGGCACGTAAGGAAAGGAGCCAGAAGATGCTGACCCGCTTCGAACCCTTCGCTGACTTCGACCGTTTCAGCTCAGAGCTGCTCGGAGCACTCTCGCGCCGCACCACGAGCATGCCCATCGACGCATACCGCCACGGCGACCACTGGGTTGTCAAGGTCGACCTCCCGGGAGTCAACCCGGACCAGGTCGACTTGACTGTCGACCGCAATGTGCTGCGCATAGAAGCCAAGCGAGATTGGCGACCCGAGGAGGGCGACCTCGTCCTGGCGGCCGAGCGGCCCCGGGGGACGTTCTCGCGCCAGCTCGTCTTGAGCGAAGACATTGAGACTGGTGCCATCCAGGCCGATTACCGCGACGGCGTCCTGACGGTGTTGCTGCCCGTGGCCGAAGCGGCGAAGCCGAAAAAGGTGGCGATCAATGCCCCGGGCGGCAGCCGCCAGGCAGTGCAGGCCCAGGCAGTGCAGGCCCAGGCAGTGCCATCTCAGGCAGTGCCGTCCCAGGCTGTCGAGCAGAACCAAGCGGCCTGAGGGGAGGCCAGGCACCCGGCCGTACTGGCCGGGTGCCTGGCTCTTCGACTACCTTTGGGGCCGGCATGCCTGAGACGAACAGCACCGCAGACCAGGCCCTTTCTCTCGCCGGCTCGCTCGGTACGAGCAGCCAGGCGACCGAGCAGGCTGTAGCCGCTCTCGCCGGGTCGGCCAACGTCACTGAGCTAGCGCAGGCGCGCGAACACCTCGTCGCACGCATCTACGCCCGCTCGGACGATTTCGCAGCCACAGCTGCGCTCCAGCTGGTGAACAAGGCACTGGCCGAGGTGGGCTGGCCCGACCCCTTTAGCTGGAAGCACCGCAAAAAGCCCTAGTCAGTCAGTTGGTCGAGTCCTAGCGGGCGCTCATTCGGCGCGGGTGCTACCAGGCTGCGGACGGCTGGTCCCCGGTGAAGCTGAACAGGCGCAGGCCCCGCTCCACAAGTTCCCCCAGCACGTCGCCAGGGTCAGGGCACAGCGATGCCAACCCGCCAGCGCCGCTCAAGAGCAAGCCGGCCGCCGCCCGTTGTGCCGCCGTGGCGGCGACAGTCCCCCCGAGTACCGCCGGCCTGCCCGCTGCGCCGAGGACGATCGAGCGCGGAAGGCCTCCTTGGTGGCCCCTGATCTCTACGCGCACGGCTCCGACCGTGCCCTCGGGGTGCGGGGGACGCAGCATTGGCAACCAGCTCGTCATCCTGTCCCGGCGCGAAGCGGCGGCGCGGCCCGTCACCCAGTGCACGCCGGGGAGGGCGGGCACCAACAAGCGACCGTCGGGGCGGTCAACGCGATAGCAGTCCGCCCCTCCGTGGACGGGGAACCAGACGAGCTCGCGGCCCGAACTGGCAACCTTCCTCGCCCAGCGCCCATCACGCCACTCATCTACCGGCTCGCGAAGGGCCGTGTGGCGCCGACGTGCGCAAGCCGGTCCCCCCGTTCCGAGGGTCGCCACATGCACCTCCTGGGCAGCCTCCAGGTGCCACGCCCCCCAGGCGGCTAGCAAGCACGACAAGCCGGGTGCCATCGCCGCACCGAGCACCACGCTGCGCCCGGCGGAGGCGGCTCGGTCTGAGAGATCCATCAAGTCGACGGCCACTTCGGGGTCGTCACAAGTGCTCACCACATGGGCACCACACTCGAGCGCCGTCTCGGCGGCTACCCGGAGGGGCCCCGGGCATGCCAGCACCACCACATCCGCCCCGTCGAACAGCGCTCGCAGCTTGATCCGGCGCCGGCTTTCGCTGCCGCCCGGCCGTGCCGGTGGCAACTGCTCAACGGTGATGGCCCCAGGGCGGCCGAGACCCGCGGCCCGTCGTTGCGCCGTGGAGGGATCGCGCGACAACACGAGCAACCGCTCCTGTTCCCCCGTGGCCAACAGTTGGCGGGCAACCCGCACACCGAGTGCCCCGAGCCCGACGAGGACGGGTTTCATTCAGGCGCGGGCCCGGCCGCCTGCGTCCCACCGGGCCCGGGAGCACCTTCTGCGTCAGAGCGCAGGTCCTCTGCAGTGAGCAGGCGCCAGCCTCCGTGGTGCGGAGGAGTCCCGCCTGTGCCGCGCAGGCGCACGATGACAGCGGCCAAGGCGGCGAGCCCCACGGCAAATAGAGCACGCCCCAGGCCACCCAATCCACCTCGGGCCCTCGAATCGCTACCGGCCACGGATGGGACCATAGCGCTCTAGGCAACGCCCGGCACATAAAGCCTCGACAACGAGCTCCTGCGGGATGCACGACGCGGTAGCTCGAACTGGGCGGAGCAAGATGCGCCACGCGGCAAGGGGGCCCGGGTACAGGTGTAAGGGCATGACGAGGTTATAGGAAACCTCCGAATCCACTGACCGTGGCGAAAGTCGCGCACCGCGTACGGCTTTGTGGCCTGCCTAAAAAAACGGGGGACCCCCCCCATGCTCGGCCGGCGCGCTTACGACATCGTCTACCACATGAGGAGCAAAGGACGGGGCGCCCGCGACGTCAACGGGTTGCACCGGTTCACCAGGTCGGCCCGGTCAGCCTGCGTGGCCAGCGTGGTCGCATTGGTCGGGACTGTTGTAGGCGGGGTCGTCGGCGCCGCGCCGGCTGTTGCCGCCGGCGCGCCTACACAGACGGTGTTCACCGTCCAACCGCCCACCAATGTCGTCGCCGGCACCTCGTTCACGGTTGAGGTGGCGATAGAGGACTCATCGGGCAACGTCGTGACCTCGGACAGTTCCGACTCGGTGAACTTGGGCATTGAACAAGGGCCCTCCCAGCTCCATTGCACCAATTTCGGGTCGGCGACGGTTTCCGCGGGGATTGCCGATTTCACGTGCTCGCTGGACACGGCTTCGTCGGCTTACGAACTGTACGCCTCCAGCCCGTACGGCTTCATCAACTCGAACCTTTTCGCCGTGACGGCGGCGGCACCGGCTGAGCTCTCTCTGGTAATGCCTTCGGTGGTCAGCGCCGGGCTACCGTTCACGGCGTCAGCCCAGATGGAGGACGCCTTCGGCAACGTAGAGACGACCGACAGCTCGGGCACGGTGACCCTGTCGCTCGCCTCCGGGCCGGGCGGGGCCCTTACCTGCACACCTTCGGCCACCGTCCCGGTCTCGTCCGGCGTAGCAAACTTCAGCTGTTCAATAGGCCAAGCCGGCGACGGCTACGAGCTGCGTGCGACCGACAGCGTGTATTCGTTCAGCGGCTCGGGTTCGCTCGCCGTGAACGCGGCCCCATCCCTTGGCAACTCCAAAGTGGCCGTGAGCCCCAACCCAACAATCTTGAGCTCGGACGGCGTCGCTTCGTTTTCAGTCACGGTGACCGTCGAGGACGCTAGCGGCAACCCGGTGGTGGGCGACACGGTGAGCCTGTCCTTCAACCCTACCGGCGAGCTGAGTTTCTACCCGCCGGTGCCTCAGGAAACCCCCGGCAACGGCGTTGTGTCCTGGCAAGTTACTTGCAACGCCGGGTCGTGCGCGGCTGGGTCTTCTGTAGCGGTAACGGCGACCGACACGACGGCCAACTTGGTGCTTGGGACTGTCAACGAGGACTTCGTCGCTGCGGACGTCCGCACCCCGCTCGGGGACCTGACAGGCTGGGCCGGCCAGCAGGCCACCGTGTCGTTGCAGGGTGCCCCGGCGGGTACCTCGGCATCCGTGACCTTCGACGGGTCAACCGTAAGTGTTTCCGGTGTTTGCACCACAGACGCGAGTGGTGGGCTCTCCCAGGCCCGGGACACCGGTGACTGCACCTTTACGGTACCCGTCGACCCCAACGTCGGCAGTGAAGTACCCGTCGTTATCTCTGTTGGCAACGAGTCTTACACTCTCCAATTTGCTCTGGTGTCGCCGCCGACGATCAACCTCAGCCCGACGAGCGGCCAAGCAGGCGCCGTAATAACAGTGAGCGGAAGCGGGTTCCCCGCGGATCTCGGTACCGGAGGAGCGACAGCCCTGCAGGTGACATTTACACCGGCTGGCGCAACCGCGTCTTCCACAACCGCCAACTGCGACACCGACGGGACGGGTGCCATCACCACCGGCACCGGTGGCACCGCATGCCAGCTGACCGTCCCAGCGGCCACACCGGTCGGCGCCGCCACGGTAGCCGTCACTGGTTTCGCCACAGCTACGGCGGGTTTCACGGTCACCGCCACCTGTGCGACCGACCCGGCGCAAGCGGCCTGCACCATGACCGGCATCTCGATCGACACCGGGGCTCTCCACAACTCGAGGAAGGACCTTTACGTCGGCGAAACCGTGACCCTGCCGATCGACGCCGTCTACAGCGACGGCACCTCGGCACTACTACCCGTCCCCGCCGGCGGACCGTACCCGCAGGTGGTGTTCACCGACTCGGCGCCCTCCGGTGCGGTCGCCTACGGCGGCCTCGACGCCAGCAATAATGGCCTCGACATAAACGCCACCTTGGTTACCACTTCCCCCGCGAACATCGCGGTGACTTATGACGGCTTCAGCGCCGGCGCCTCGGTCGGTGCGGAGACGGAACCGTGCGGGACCAAGTGTGCGTTCGTCAACGGCGCGCTGCTCACTGTGCAAGCCGTGGTACCCGGGGCCTTGGGGACCTCGACCCCGGTGAGCGGGGCCGTTGTCCAGATCACTCAGCCGCCCGCTGAGGTGGTTTATGGGCCGTGCGGGCCCGGTAGTTACCAGAACACCGGGTGCACCCCGGTGAGCACCCTGTCGGGGGCCACCGTTCTTTCCAGTTCCACTTGCACAACCGGTGACAACGGTACCGACACGGGCGACCCCGGCCAGTGCCAGGTGACAGACGCCGAGTACGGGCCCGACTGGGTCACCCTCTCGCCGCCGCCGGACTACACCATTACCGGCGTGAGCGGCTGCACGAACACCGGCGCCACCGATTTCGAATGCGAACTGCAGCCCCAAGATTTCAACCCGGAGACGGTTACCTTCGACCTGCAGGCATACCCAACGTTGACCGTCAAAGCTGGGGGGCCCTTCGACAACAGCACCGGGAACTATGACAACGACCTCCTCAATGGCGTGACTGCGACCATCACCGGCCCGTCGTTGGACCTCACCTGTGTGCTCGAAGGCGGCCAGCCCACCACGGACGGCCTCGGGCTCGGGCTCGGCGGCACCGAGGCCAGTTGCCAGGTGCAGGTGGCACCCGGCACTTATAACGTCTCAGTAGGCAGCATTGTTGACAGTTCCGGCGATTACTCGCTCCCAATACCGTACGACAACTCATTGCGGATCTACGTTACGAGCACCGACCCGGCCTCAGAGCAGTTGAACGCCGGTGACACCAAAACGGTCTCTTTCACCACGGCCTACGAGCCACTGCTACAGGTACAGGTCGCGGGCCCCGAGGAAGCGCCCCCTCCCGGCTTGACGCTCATCCACAACTGGGACAACCAGGACGTCAACGGGGCTGTGGTGAGCTTCTCTCAGGGCGCTAACACCGTTGCGACCTGCACCCTCGAGGGTGGCGTCGCAAACTTTGGCAGTGTTGGCAACCCGGCGAACGAGCAGGCCTCCTGCCAGGCCTACCTCCCGCCGGGAAGCTACGCCGTGTCCGTGGGTTCCCAGGACGGATCGGGGTACTACTCCATTGCGTCGACAGACCCACACGGGGTGTCGCCATTCGTCGACGTAACCAGCACCGACCCACTTACCCAGGAGTTGAACCCCGGTGACATCAACAGTGCCAGTTTTACCACCGCTTTCGAGCCGCAACTGACGGTCAACCTCGGCGGCCCCGAGATTTGTCCCAACTCCGGGGGCGCCCCAGGCGGTCCATGCCTTCCCATGAACTCGAGTTGGTACAACAGCGAGGTCAACGGCACGACGGTAAATATCACCCC
>DASSZK010000118.1:0-2302 GCA_035702845.1 Acidimicrobiales bacterium | reverse complement strand
CGGCGCCGGCCGGTCGTAATGCGCCGGCTGGCGCGCGTACTTTAGGAGCGTGCCCCGCCAGCGTGGACCAGGGAGTGAACCGGGCTGGTACCCCGTTCCCGACGCGCCCGGCGAATGGCGGTGGTGGGACGGCGCATCGTGGACCGAGCACTCGGCTAACCCTTACGGCCGTCCAGCACCAGACAGCCGGCCAACCCCAGACGGCCGGCCAACCCCAGACAGCCGGCCAACCCCAGACAGCCGGCCAACGCCTAACGGCCCTCCGGCCGGTGACCGCAACACCGAGCCCCGAGCTTTGCGGGACAAGGCGAGCAGCACTCCACGGCCGGCGAGGGAGGCCGGCGGCCCTGGTGTCTTCGCTCGCAGGTGGGCGGCGCTGGCCGTCTGCGTGCTCCTTTTGATGGTGTTAATCGTCGTTGTGACCTCTGGAGGCGGGCCGGCGCTCTACTGGGCCGGCCAGCCGATCACGGACAAGCAAGCCGTGCTGAGCCAGGGTGAGAGCTTGATGACCTCTGTGATCGACAACGACGAAGGCACGGCGGCACCCGACGCGCGCTGCTACTTCGCGGTCGCCGGTAAACAGGGCCACGACATCGCGCCCCGGATGTACTGCGGGCCCGTCCGGCTGCCCTGGTCTGGCGGAGGGGGCCTGCGACCGTGGCTCAGCTTCGGCTTGGCTCCAGCGCCCAGTCCGGGTGGGACCAGTCCGGGTGCCAACAGCCAGGGTGGGACCGACGTAACCCTGACCGTGTCGCCACGCCGGGCTTGGCCGTCGGGCGCGGGCTCGGCAGGCGTGATCCCGGTCACCGTCGGGCTGCCGGCGGGCCAGGAGCTTCGCCGCCCGGACGGAGCCGCCCCGCCAACCGCGACGCAGCTGGCCACGCCGGTGGTGCCCCGCCAACCGCAAGGGTGGGCCGGGCAGCTGGTATCACCACCGGACGGGATGACGGCCGCCCCGGTGGGGGACGTCATGGTGGCCTGGGGGCGTTCCTACCGCTTGATCGCCTACGGGCAGTTCCCCTACCTACAGGCGAGGTCCGCACCGGGGGCGCTGAGGGCGGCGCGAACCCCTGAAGGGTCGCGGTGGGGGACGGTTGCCGGTGCACGCCCGGCGGCTCCGCTGCTGCTCCCTGCTCCGGGTCAGGTCTTCGCTGTGGCTGAGCTAGCTCAGTTCCCAGGTGAAATGGACAGCCCTGTAGCGACCGGGGCCGGTTCTGGGACTGCCCCGGACAGCCCCGTGCTACAGGTGCTCGGCGGCGGCCAACCCGTCCAGGTCCCAGCGAGCCCGGCGGGCGGCGCAGTTGTCACCGTCGCAGCCGGCGTCCCCGTCGGTTCCCACCCGCGCCTACAGGTCCTGGACAAGGGCTTGGTCCAGGCCGTGTCGCTCGCGGACGGGGCTCTGTCGGCCGGGCCGGCAGTACTTACCCGGACGGGTACGGCCACGACCCTGCGTGCATCGGCCCGGATCGGGCGGGCACGGGTCTTCCTCAGTGCGGCCTCGCTCGTATGGTTCGCAGGCAGCGACGGTGGCACGGTCCCGCCTAACCCAGGCGAGGCATACCTCGAGGTCCTGGCTACGACTCAGCCGGCGGCGGCGTCTTTGGACCTGAGCGCCGGGGACTTCACGTTGCGCCTGCCCGGTGGCCAGCAGGTAGCTGCGGTCGCCTTACCGGTCCAGGACCGCCAGACGGCTCTTATGGGCTTCGTCGTGCCTGCCTCGTTCAGCTACGGGACCGTAGTCGTGAGCACCGGAGGAACGCCTCTGCAGGTGCCGGTCCGCTTCAGCTGAGGCGCTGACCTCCGCTCCTTGCAGGTCGCATCCTCCGGCCGCATTTATCCCGGCTGCCGGCAAATCCTCACCCTCTAGTCTGGATGGCATGACTCTCGAACGCCGCCTCCCCAACGACATAAGGGTGCTACTGCTGGAGAACATCCACCCCGACGCCACGGCGTTGCTGTCCAAGGCGGGTTACCAGGTAGAGGCACTCGATCGGGCGCTGGGCGAGGACGAGCTGATCGAGCGTCTGGCCGAGGTCGATGTCGTCGGGGTCCGTTCCAACACCCAGGTCCCGGCGAGGGCCTTCGAGTCGGCGCCGCACCTGCTCGCCGTGGGTGCGTTCTGTATAGGTACGAACCAGATCGACCTGAGCGCAGCGACTACGCACGGCGTCGCCGTCTTCAACGCGCCGTTCTCCAATACCCGCAGCGTCGTGGAGCTGGTCATATCTGAGATCATCGCCCTGCAGAGAGGCCTGACCGACAAGTCGGCGCAGATGCATGCGGGCAACTGGGACAAGTCGGC
>DASSZK010000107.1:0-3944 GCA_035702845.1 Acidimicrobiales bacterium | reverse complement strand
CCGCGGACGTCGCGCCCTTCGTGGCGATCTTCGGTCTCACCTACTTCTTCGTCGAGTTCGGACCGAACACGACGACGTTCGTCCTGCCCTCCGAGGTGTTCCCTGGCTCGGCTCGCACGACTGGTCATGGCATCGCTGCTGGCATCGGCAAGCTCGGCGCCTTCGTAGGTGTTTTTCTCGTACCTCAACTGGAGCTGTCCGTCGGCTTGCGGGGCATGGTCGGCATTGCCGCCGTGTTCTCCATCGCCGGTATTGCGCTGACGTCGTTGCTCCCCGAGCCGGCACGACGTGGTCTGGAGGAGATCTCCGGCGAGGTCGAGGCGCAAGAGCACGAACCGGCACCACGGGTGCTGGCGTCAGTCGGGTAGGCGCTGGCCCCCAAGTCTGGGAAGACCAAGCCTGTGAAGATCTCGGGCGAGACGCTCACCGGCGCACCTGGTGCCTGTGGCGGGCATACTGGTGGCATGGCTCAGCGCAACGTGCTCGGCGGTGAGCTGGCTCCCTGCAGTTCGGGCCCGGTGACCGGGTTTTTCCGCGACGGCTGCTGTAACACCTCTGCACAAGACGTAGGGTTACACGGCATCTGCGCAGTCGTCACTGCAGAGTTCCTCGAGCATCAGCGACAGATCGGTAATGACCTCACCACTCCCAGGCCCGAGCTCGCCTTTCCAGGGCTCGTCCCCGGCGACCGCTGGTGCGTGACAGCTCTTAACTGGTTGCGTGCTTTTGAGGACGGAGCCGCTTGTTTCGTCGTGTTGCAGTCGACCAATGCGGCCGTACTCGAGTTAGTCCCGCTCGATGCGCTCCGCCGGCACGCCGTAGACGTCCCATCCGACCTTGAAGGCTTGGGGGGTACGACCGGGGTGTGAGCGCCGGCTCGGACGGTTGGGCGCCCGAGCAGGACCAGCGTCCGCGTGCGGCGGCCTCCAGTAAGCAATACTGAGCCGATGAGGTACATACTGACGAGCCACTGGTCCTTGACCGAGCGCTTTGCCATCACCGATGAGGCCGGGACGCCACTGTACGAAGCTGTCGGGCATTTCGGGATGAGCCAGCGCGTCTCGTTGCATGGCCCCGGCGACCAAGAAGTCGCTGTTCTGCACAAACACCTGCTCACAAACCGTTACGACATAATCCAAAATGGTGAGACGGTCGCCAAGGTCGCACACACTGGGCTGTTCGGGCAGAACTACGAGATCGCCTCCTCTTACGGCTTGATCGAGGCGTCGGGCGATTTCTTCGGGTGGAACTACACCCTGAGCCGGGACGGCATGGTCGTGGCCACTGTGTCACGGCAGCTCTCGTGGAGGGAAAAGTTCGTGGTTGACACTGCTCCCGGCGAGCCTGACCCATTCCTGCTCGCCGTCGTGCTGGCTATCGACAATATCCATGACGAGCGCCGGCGCGACGAAGGTCCCTTGGCTCCCGGGCCGTTGGGCGGACTGTTCTAGTCCCAACGACAGCCGTGGACCGGCTCACGGGCCACCCGGGCTCGTAAGCCGGTCTGTTTAGCTGCCTCCTATAGCGAGAAGTGGCTCACCGACAGGTACAGGTGGGCCGCCCAGGCCACGGCGGCATCCGAGGCGAAGTGCCGCTGCATTGCTCTGTCCCGCAGGGCGTTGTCCAAGGCGGCCATGATCATGGACTGGTCGAGCACGAGATCCCTGTGGCCGACGGCTCCTGTGACGGGGTTGACCGCATCAAAGAACCCCACGGGCCCGTAGAGGCCGGTGAAATCCGTCTTCAACGCCTCGATGTTCGCGAAGGCTGCCTGGGGTGCCACATCAAGAGCCAAGAACGAAGCGTGCGGGGTAACTACGTCCTCTGAGGCGCAGCCGTGGCACTGCGACAAGCCCTCATTGGGTTGTGCGGCGGTTGCTCCTGCTCCGTAGTAGGGGAACGCCAAGCCCTCCACGCCGTAGCCGCCGTAATTACCGCTGTCGTCGGGGGTGCTCGACGGCGACATACCCCAAACGGGGTAATGAAGTTGATCCAGCGCATAGCGCATTTGGACTTCGACCGTGCGCTCGTCGGCCAAGCCGAAACTGTCCGTGCCCCACGACGTCTCCGGCACTACCTCGTTCGCCATCAGGGCTTCGAACATGCCTCCTGCGTACGTCGGGATGAAAGTAAGGCTGGTGCCCGGGTAAGTGTAGTGGCCGTTCCACACAAGGAATGGCTGGCCCGATTGCGGATCCGTATATGTGGTCCACTCTCCGCCCATAGGCCATTGGCCTTGCCACGAAAAATCTGGGTCTGTAGCCGCACAACCAGGGGCAGGCGACTTTGGGGGCAGCTCCAGCCAGCTCTTCCACCACACGTTGCCCGGCATCTGGTGCAGTCCCATGCCGATATAGGCGGAGATGCGTGGGTCGCTGTAAAAGGCCCCGTTATGGTAATAGTGCTGCCAATTGTCACCAACATAAGGGGGGTTCCCAACGTAATACCCACCAAACATTTGGCCCGTCGGCTGGTTGCCGGGGACCGCAGGGTTTGTATTGCATTGGGTCTCGGGGCGGTTGTCGTAGAAGATGGAGAAGTTCATGGCCCTCAAGAGCTGGCCGGTGAGCGGGTGTAGTTCGGGGAAGGCTTGCCCGGCGACGATGAGCCCTGAGGCGTACCAGCCATTGTCCACGTTCGACACAAAAAAGCAGTTGTCGAACTGCGGGGTGGTCTCCGAGCACGCCGGCTGGCCTGGGTTGGGGATTACGGCGCCGGTGGTGGTGTCGTACCACTGGTAGAGAAAGCCGTCGTAGCGCTTGAGCGCCTGCACCTCGTTGAGCGTGGCACGCAGGTACCCGGATGCCTGGGCACGGGTGATCAAGCCCAAGTCGCTCGCGGCCACCACCGCCCAGAGATAGACCCCGATATTGGCTGCTGAGGTGTAGTGCCCCTCTGCGGTGGGTGTGGACGACCCGCCGGCGAACGTGAGGTTGTCCATAGGCAGATGGGTGGCGGGGTCGACATCGTAGCCGTAGAACTTCCAGGTGTCTTCGGCGATGGCCATCAAGGCCGACTCTTGGGCGGGCGTCAGTTGCCCCACAAACGGGGCCACGGCTCCCGGCCCCGCGGGTGCTGCTTGGGCTGTGGCTGTCCCAGCGGTTACGCCTGTAGCCATCGCCCCCGTGGTGGCCAATGCTGTAGCGAGCGCCGCGGTGGCGCGGGCAAGCGGTCTTGTGCTCATACTTCCCCCCTGCTGTGCTCTGTGCGAGCGGGATTTTTCCCTCCAGCTCGCCGGAGCAAACGGCTGAGGACGGGCCCTAAACGCTCAGCGTGCGTACGAGCCGGGGGCCAGGGAGGTCTCGGAGCGAGACCCGCCCTGGCCTGTGCTCAGCGACTACGGGGTCAAAGCGAAATCGTCGGCATAAATGGCGCCCTGGCCGTACCAGCCATGGGCCCACACGGTCACGGACGTAGTCGACGGTCCCGTTGTGAACGTGGTGGAAAGCTGGGACCAACCGGCAGCACTCGTCCAGTTGCTTGTATCGCTAGTGCCGGTGCCCGTGTCGCCCAGGTATACATAATTTCCCTGTACCCAGGCCGTCAGGGTGTAAGTGGTGTTCGGCGACACATTGACGACCTGGGAGCACTGAGCGTCGTCAGAGCTCGTAGGTGTGGCCTCCAAAGCGTACGAGCCAGAGTGCACCGTAGTGCTGACGACAGAGGCGGTCCCCGGGTCACAGGTCCACGGGCTGAGGGCACCGGTCTCGAAGCCCGGGTTGCTGATCGCGCCGGTCCCGCCCTGGCTGCCGGTGGTCGTCGTGGCAGCACCGGTGGTCGTCGTGGCAGCAGTAGTCGTAGTCGTTGCCGGCCCGGTCGTAGTCGTTGCCGGCGCGGTAGTGGTGGTCGTAGTCGGCGCGGAGGTAGTGGTTGTACCCTGGCCAGTCCCGCAGGGGCCGTCATCGGTCCATACGCCGGCAGCGCCGCCGGGTGTGTCATCTTGC
>DASSZK010000266.1:0-9841 GCA_035702845.1 Acidimicrobiales bacterium | reverse complement strand
TAACCGGTCCGGCGGTCAGCGGCGCCCACCCCTACGTGCCTCTCGGTGCCAAGGCGTTAGCGGCAGCCACTGCGGCCTACCGGCGCGCCGTATCCGGGCCGGCCAAGGGGCTGGTGACCGGTGCGGTCTCCCTCTGCCAGGCGGTACAGGCAGGGCGCACGTCGCTGGCGCGCCAGGCATGGCTGAGCGCACAGCTGGACTTTGACCGCATGGGAGGTGCACCGTCGCTCTTCGGGACCCTCTCCGGGCAGATCGACGAGACCCCTCTGGGGCTGCAAGGTGGAGCGGCGAGCCCGTACTTTGTCGGCTTGCGCCGCTTGGAGTACGGCTTATGGGCGGCCCAGCCCCGAGCGGAGCTCTTGCCGGTGTGCGCCCAGCTGGTGCCCGCAGTGCGTGAGCTCTCGGCCGAGCTGCCACGCCTTGTTTTCCCGCCTCGGGTGCTGGGCCTTGCCGCCTTGACCCAACTCGAGCAGATCTACGAGCTCGGCTTTACCGGGCAACTCGACGAGGGCAGCCACACCGAGCTGGCCTCAGCGTGGGCGCAGGTCTTGGCCGCACAGTCTGCTGTGTCCGCCGTGTCTGTTGCCGGCGCACCTACTGGTCCCAGCGCCACGACGGTGAGCGATGCCCTCGGTGCCCTGCGTTCGCTGGCGAAGCACCTTTTGGCTTTCCGCTCGGCATCGGGCCACTGGGCGGCCTTGTCCAGCCTGGACCAGCAACAGCGCGAGGTGCTCGACAGCCAGTTCGCTGACGCCCTCGATGCCTTGGCCCTCGTACCCGCGGTGGTCGAAGGGCAAGATTTACCGGAGGCGCTGCCGGCAGGTACTACCTCGACCGCCACTTCCACCACAACGTCGACCACAACCGCGGTTACGGCGGCTATAGCGGCCCGGCACAGCGGGGCCGTCCCGCAAGCGGGTGAGGCTCGATGACACCGGACAAGCCAGAGGTCGGGCGGCCTCAGCCGGGCCCGGGACTGTCCCGGCGCGACCTTTTGAGGTGGGGAGCGGTCGGCGGGGTAGCGGCAGGCGCGAACCTCCTACGCCAACCTGGGGCGGCGGCCGCGCCGATGTCGGCGCTCTCGGGCCAGGGGACAGACGGCCCGAGCGGGCCTGACGGCGCCTCTGAGCGCACCTTGCTGTCGGCTCAAAAAGCGTCCTTCGATGGCGACTACCAACTTCTCATCCTCAGCGAACCGGCGCCGGCTACGACCGTGGTCGCTTTTGACGTCACCGTGTCGTCGCGCTCGGAACTGCGCAGCCTGCTCCAGGAACTGACAGCTCGCATGCGGGCACTGTACGCAGGCGGGGCGGAGGGGTTCGACGGGCCAGGAGCCCCGCCTGCCGACAGCGGCATCCTCGGCCCTGTGGTGCCGGCCAGCTCGGTGGGCTTTATCTTCGGTATCGGCGCAAGCCTTTTCGACCAACGCTTCGGGCTGGCCGCTTCCCGGCCGCCCGGCCTGCTCCCGATGGAGCCGTTCCCGAACGACGACCTGGACCCGGCGCAGACAGAAGGTGACCTTTGCCTGCAAATTTGCGCAGACCAGCCAGACGTCGTGGTCCATGCCCTGCGGGACATAACCAGGCATACAAGTGGCGCCATGCAGCCCCGCTGGCGCCTGGACGCCTTCAAGAGCCCGCCCCGCCCCTCGGGTACCCCGCGCAACCTGATGGGGTTCAAGGACGGGACAGCCAACCCCACGACCTCAAGCCCGACCCAGATGGCCGATCTCGTATGGGTGCAGGGCTCTTCGGGTGCCCCCGAGTGGGCGGTCGGGGGGACTTACATGGTGGTCCGCATAATAAAGATTTTCGTTGAGTCATGGGACCGTTTACTGCTGGGCGACCAAGAACGGGTGATCGGCCGCCGCAAAGGCACGGGTTCACCGCTCGGAGCGAACGGGGAGTTCGCTGCCTTTGACTACTCGGCTGACCCCTCTGGCGCCGTGACCCCGCACACGGCTCATATCCGCCTCGCCAATCCCCGGACCGTCCCCAGTGAGCCCAGCCGCATCCTGCGCCGCAGCTACAACTACGACCGCGGGCTCGACTCGAACGGAGATCTGGACCAGGGGCTTTTGTTCACCTGTTTCCAACAGGACATCTTGAAGCAGTTCATCACCGTCCAGGCGCGTTTGATCAACGAGCCGATGGCGCAGTTCATCAGCCCGGTCGGCGGGGGTTACTTCTTTTGCTCTCCCGGGCTCGGCGGCCGGACGAGCTCGTACTTCGGTAACGGCCTTGTATAGCTCTGCCCTTGTTACCCATGGCCCTGTATAGGAGCACTCGATGACACATGCTCGCCGGTTACCGGTACTGGCAGCACTTGGCGTATTTACCGCCGCTACCGTCATGTGGTTGCCAGCGGCTCCTGCTTCGCCGGTGCTCGCAAGCAAGGGGGTTGTGGCGGGGACCGCCGTCCCAAAGCTCGTCCACCCGATGATGGGCGGCGGGGCAGCCGCAACGGTGGCACCACCCGCTTCGCCTGCACGAATTATTTCCGGGGCCGTCGGCTCGGCGGGTGAAACCGGAGCTTCGGTCGCCGTATCTCCTGACGGGAGAGTGGCGCTCGTAGGCGCTCCTGCCGCAGCGGGCGGTGCCGGACAGGTGCTGGTCTACGTGCAGGCGGGTGGCTCTTGGCCCACCACCCCGACCGAGGTCCTGTACCCACCGGCGGGCACCACGGGCCAGTTCGGCGCGTCTGTGGCCCTATCGCAAAACGGGTCGATAGCAGCCATAGGTGCCCCGGGGGCAGGGCCCGGTACCACAGCCGTGGGGACGGTGTACATCTTCGGCCCGGCTGGTACTGCGGGCGCGGGACCGGGTGCGGCGACGGGGACGGCTGGCGCCGCGGTGCCCTACGCGCCAACGCCAAGCGCAACCATCCCTGCGCCAGGTGGGACCGGGGGGAAATTCGGCTTCTCCGTTGCCCTCACCTACGACGGTGCGACGCTAGTGGCGGGCGCACCAGTCGCCGGGGACGGTGAGGCTTTCGTGTT
The DNA here is from genome assembly GCA_035702845.1 of Acidimicrobiales bacterium. Lineage (GTDB taxonomy): Bacteria > Actinomycetota > Acidimicrobiia > Acidimicrobiales > Palsa-688 > JAJZMF01. The sequence goes on along the minus strand of DASSZK010000266.1, from coordinate 6,843 downwards.
CACTGAGCACAATGGCGCGTGGTCGAGCTCCCCAGCGGCAACCTTGTTGCCCTCTGCCGGTACGGACAACGGCGGTGAGTTCGGCTCCTCAGTCGCCTTGTCGAGCAACGGCACCGACGCCGTGGTCGGAGCGCCCGGCGCGGGAGCTTCCTACAGCGGCGCAGCGTACCTTTACGTGGCGAGCGCCGGCGGTGCGTGGCCGTCGCTCCCCGCCCTGATGTTCAGCGGGCCGCTCCAGCAAGGTGCCGAGTTCGGCAACTCCGTCGCAGTTTCTGCTGCGGGTGACGTGGTCTTAATTGGCGCACCTGCCGCCGGCCCCTCCTTCGACGGTGAGGCCTACCTCTACCAAGAGACCTTGGGCAAGTGGCCCCTGCAGCCTGGCACCATATTCGCCGGCCCCCCGGGGTCGAGTGCATGGCTCGGGACTTCCGTCGCCCTGTCAGCCAACGGGCAGGTGGCCCTCATGGGCGGCCCTATCGCGGCCAGTGGCGCCGCTTACCTCTACACAGAACCCAACGGTACGTGGCCGTACTCGGCGTCGGTCGTCTACCCTGCGCCTGCGGGAGCCCCTTACGGTGTTGGCTCGGCCGTTGCCCTGTCGGCCAACGGACAGGTCGCCCTCATGGGCGACGCACCCTTTACGGGCGGGGGGGCGATCGACGGGGCAGCCTACCTCTACGCCCCGGCAGCGGGGACGCCGTACCAGTCGCTCCAATCGATCGCTTTGGTGCGTACGCCTGCCGCCACAGGCCGTCCCGGCACTTCGCTGCACATCCGGGCCACAGCGTCGTCGCATTTGCCCGTGGCTGTATCGGTGGACCCCTCATCTACGCCGGGGACCTGCACCGTCAGGAGCGGCGTTGTCCACCTCCGCAGACCAGGCACCTGCCTGATCGACCTCGAACAGTCAGGGGATGCTGCGTGGTCGGCGGCCGCTCAAGTGCAGGTTTCGGTCCGGGTCGCCGGCAGGCCTGTCACCCCGAGCAAAGCCGCGGCGAACAAACGCTGACCCGCCCAGTCGGGCGTCCAGTCGGGGCGTCCAGTCGGGGCGCCCGGTCGGTTGGGCCCGGTCGGTTGGGCCCGGGTTGAATACTTATTCCTGTCTCTGTATGATGAGCGGATGAGCGCGAAGAAGACCGTCGCAGTGTTCGGCGCATCCGGCTATACCGGCGCCGAGCTACTGCGACTGCTGGCAGCGCATCCTCACTTCGAGGTCAAGGTGGCGACCGCGGCGTCGAACGAGGGCCAGGCTGTCGCAGAGCTCTACCCCTCGCTCGCAGCGCAGTACCCCGACATGCGTTACGCCCGGAACGAGCCCTCGGTAGGCGACGGAGCCGACCTCGCCTTCTGCGCCCTCCCTCACGGAGCTTCGCAGAACCTGGTGCCAAAGCTCTTGGACCGGGTCGGCCATGTGGTGGACTTGGCGGCCGACTTCCGGCTGCGTGATGCGGGTCTCTACCCACAGTGGTACAGCGAGGAGCACAGCTGCCCCGAACTGCTCGACCAAGCCGTCTACGGGTTGCCTGAGCTCGACCGCAGCCGCCTGCCCGGCGCCCGTCTGGTCGCGGCTGCGGGGTGTTACGTTACGGCGGCGGTGCTCGCTCTGGCCCCGCTTTTGAAAGCGGGCGTTATCGACCCGTCCGGCGTCGTCGTGGACGCGGCGAGCGGCGTGTCGGGGGCCGGGCGCAAAGCCACCGACCAGTTCCATTTTTGTACCGTGGACGAGGATTTCCGGGCCTACGGCCTATTGCGCCACCGCCACACACCCGAGATGGAGCAAGCTACAGGGGCCCAGATCCTCTTTACGCCGCATCTCGCCCCGATGAACCGAGGCATCCTGGCTACCTGTTATGGCCGTCCCGGCGGCGCCCCTTCATCGTCTTCGGGGGAAAGTGGGACGCTCGACCCGCTAACCGTCCTCCGTGACACCTACGCCGGTGAACCTTTCGTCGTGGTATCGGAGAACAGCCCCTCCACCAAGGCCACGCTCGGTTCCAACGTGGCGCACCTGACCGCCCGCCGTGACGAGCGCACCGGCTGGGTGATGGCAATTTGCGCGCTCGACAACATCACCAAGGGTGCTTCGGGCCAAGCGCTGCAATGCGCCAACGCTGTCTTTGGCTTTCCTGAGACCACCGGTCTCCCGCGCGCCGGGCTGATGCCGTGATGCAGCCGGCACAAAAGGCGGCGGTGCTCGTAGAGGCACTGCCTTACATAAGGCGTTTCTGGGACAAGGTCGTAGTCGTCAAGTACGGTGGCAATGCCCTGGGCGGCGGCGGCACCTTGGCGGACTTCGCCACGGACATAGTGCTCATGCGCTCGGTCGGGATGCGGCCCGTCGTGGTGCACGGCGGCGGCCCGCAGATCGGCGAGCTGATGAACCGGCTCGGCAAGACGCCGGAGTTCCGCGACGGCCTGCGCGTGACCGACGCGGAGACATTGGAGATCGCGCGCATGGTGCTGGTGGGCAAGGTGAACCGGGACATCGTTGCTGCCATAAACGTCCACGGGCCGCTCGCTGTCGGGGTGTCGGGCGAGGATGCCGGCCTGATCCACGCTGTGGCGCGCGATCCCGCGCTCGGATTTGTCGGCGACGTCACCCATGTTGACCCGGACCTACTTTCCCGGCTGGTGGCCGAGCACCTGGTACCGGTCGTTGCCACCATAGGCAGCGACGACACAGGCCAGGCCTACAACATCAACGCCGATACGGCAGCAGCGGCCATTGCCAAGGCCATGAACGCCGAAAAGATTGTTTTCCTTACCGATGTCGAGGGTGTGCGGTCTGACCCGTCGGACCCGGCCACCCTCCTGAGCGAGCTGAGCGCGCCACGTTTGGAGGAATTGGTGGAGAAAAAGGCCGTTGCCGGTGGGATGGTGCCCAAGGCCCGCGCCGCCATAGACGCAGTGACCGGAGGTGTCGCCCAAGCCCACATCCTTGACGGTCGTGCGCCTCACGCCTTGCTGCTCGAGTTCTTCACGCCCGAGGGCATCGGGACGATGGTGGTGCCGTGAGCCTGCTGATGAACACTTATGCGCCGCCCCCGCTTACCTTCGTGAGGGGCGAGGGCTCGTACCTATGGGACGAGGACGGCCGGCGTTACCTGGATTTCCTGAGCGGGATAGCCGTCACCTCGCTCGGGCACTGCCACCCCGCCGTGGCTGACGCGATCTGCGAAGCGTCACGGACGTTGCTTCATACGTCCAACCTGTTCGGCACGCTCCCCAACCGTGAGGTGGCAGCGGGCCTCGACGAGCTGGTCGGTGGCGGGGGACGGGTGTTTTTTTGCAACAGCGGGGCAGAGGCCAACGAGTGCGCCATAAAGCTGGCCCGTAAGTGGGCGGGCCACGGGCGCTACGTGGTCGTCAGCGCCTATGGCTCTTTTCACGGCCGTACGCTCGCCACCCTCCATGCCACAGGGCAGCCGGCCAAGCACGAAGCTTTCCAGCCCCTGCCCGAGGGTTTCCGCCATGTGGCTTGGGCCGACATGGACGCCCTGGAGCGGGCCATAACTCCTGAAGTCGCTGCAGTGTTGTTGGAGCCTGTGCAGGGGGAGGGCGGCGTATGGCCGGCAACCAGCCAATATTTCCAGTCGGTGCGCCAGCTCTGCGACGAAAGGCAGGTGCTGCTCATGGTCGACGAGATCCAGACGGGCCTCGGGCGGACCGGGGAATGGTTCGGTTTCCAGCATTTCGGTGTGCAGCCGGACGTTGTCACCGTCGCCAAGGCGCTCGGTAACGGTGTGCCGATCGGGGCGTGCTGGGCGCGCAACGACGTGGCGGAGTCTTTCGTGCCTGGCGACCATGGCTCTACTTTCGGGGGACAACCGCTGGCGGCATCTGCTGCTCGGGCCGTGCTGTCTGTAATGCGCGAGCAGGACGTGCCGGCCAGGGCGAGAAGCGCAGGCGCCTACCTGGTGCAAAAGCTCGGTTCCCTACCGGGAGTCACCGGTGTGCGGGGGCTGGGGCTGCTACTAGGAGTCGAACTGGCTGGCGTAGATGCACGCCAAGTGGCCGATGCCTGCCTCGCCGCCGGCCTCATCGTAAATGCGGTCACTTCAAGTGCACTTCGCCTGGCCCCCTCCCTCTTGGTCAGCCAAACAGAACTCGACGAAGCCGTCTCCATCTTGGGTGCCGCCCTGGCTGGCCTGAGCGGCGCCGGCGCTGGCGCGGGTGGCGCCGAGGCGGGGCCGCTGTGAGCGTGCGCCACGTTCTCGACATCGACGACCTCGAGCCTTCGGAGCTGGGCCGGGTGTTGGAGCTGGCTGTCGAGGAGCCACCCCAAAAGGTGCTCTCTGGCAGGACAGTGGCTCTGGTGTTCCAAAAACCCTCAGCGCGCACCCGTAGCTCTTCGGAGGTAGCGGTCTTCCAGCTCGGCGGGCTGCCCGTTACGATCCGCGGGGACGAGGTGGGCATCGATACGCGCGAGCCGGCCGAGGACGTGTGCCGGACCCTCGCTCAGTACCACAGCCTGATCGGGGCCCGGGTACTGGACCACCAGGTCCTCACGCGCATGGCTGCAGTCAGCCCAGTCCCAGTTGTCAACCTCTTATCGGACCGGGCGCACCCGTTGCAGGCCGTAGCCGACCTGCTCACGCTCAGGGCTCACTGGGGAGAACTGCGGGGGCGGCGGCTCGCTTGGGTCGGCGACGGCAACAACGTGGCGCGGAGCCTGGCGTTGGCTTGCGCTATGACCGGTGTGGAAATCTGTATCGCCTCGCCGCCCGGGCACCAGCTCGACGACCTGACCATGGACGCCGTCACAGCCCTCGGTGGCACAGCGACCCAGGTGGTATCCCCTGAAGAAGCGGTCGAGGGCGCCGATGCCGTTTCGACCGACGTCTGGGTTTCTATGGGCCAGGAGGCCGAGGCACAGGCCCGGCTGGATGCCTTTTCCCGGTTCCAGGTCGACAGCGCGCTCATGGACCGGGCCGTGCCGGGAGCCGTCTTCTTGCACTGCCTTCCCGCTCGCAGGGGCCAGGAGGTCACCCGCGAGGTCATAGACGGGCCTTCCTCTGTCGTGTGGGAACAGGCGGGCAACCGGTTGCGGGCCATGCGTGGCCTGTTGCTCTGGGTGTTCGGGGCTGGTCAATGAAGCTGACCAAGGCCCAGCGCCAGCACCGCGTCTCGGAGCTGCTCGAGCAAAAGGACGTGACCAGCCAGGCTGAGCTAGTACGCCTCCTTGCCGATCGAGGCGTAGAGGCAACGCAGGTAACGGTGTCGCGTGACCTGGAGGAGCTGGGGGCGGTGAAGGTGCGGCGGTCAGGTGGCGCTCTGGTGTACGCCGTTCCCGAACCGGGCAGCGAGAGACCGGCGCCCGAGCTGCACCTGCGCCGGGTCCTGGGGGAGTGGGTATCCGACGTCGCCAGCTCAGGCAACTTGGTCGTGGTGCGGACTCCGCCCGGGTGCGCACATGTGGTGGCATCAGCGCTCGACCGTGCCCGCCTCAGCGAGATCATCGGCACCGTCGCCGGTGACGACACGGTGCTGGTGATCGCGTCCCAAGGGACCAAAGGCCCAGCCCTGGCCCAAAAGCTGCTGGCCATGGCCGGCCACGGTATCCTTGCCGACCGATGACTCCCTGGGCGGAACAATGACACTTTGGCAAGGCCGCTTCGGCGGCGCTAACCAGTCGGCAGAGCTGTTCGCCTTTACGGAGAGCCTTTCTTTCGACCGCCGGCTGGCCGCCGACGACATCGCCTGCAGCCGGGCCCACGTGCGCGGGCTCGAGAAGGTGGGCTTGGTCGACCATGAAGAGGCGGGGACCTTGCTGGCCGCCCTGTCCCAGGTGGAGGCCGAGCTGGCAGAAGGCACGTTCGCGTTCAAGCCGGGCGACGAAGATGTCCACACTGCCGTGGAGCGCCGGGTCACCGAGATCGCCGGCGAGACAGGTGCTCGCCTTCATACCGGGCGCAGCCGCAACGACCAGGTGGCCACGGACCTGCGTCTTTTTGCCAAGCGCGAGGTCGTCGAAGTTGCCCGGGGAGTCATCGGCCTGCAAAGGACGCTGCTGGCCCGAGCACGGGAGGCCGGAGACACTTACCTTCCCGGCTATACGCACCTGCAGAGAGCGCAACCGGTCCTGCTCGCGCATCACCTTTTGGCACACGGCTGGGCCTTGTCGCGCGACCTCGACCGCTTGGCGGCGACGCGCCGGCGCCTGGATGTTTCACCGCTCGGTGCAGGTGCCCTGGCTGGGAGCTCCCTCCCCTTGGATCCTGACTGGGTTGCCCGAGAGCTCGGGTTCTCGGCGCGTTTCGAGAACTCGCTCGACGCCGTGTCCGACCGGGACTTCGTGGCCGAGGTCCTCTTCGACATCGCCTTGCTCGGGACGCACCTGTCGCGCATCGGCGAGGAGGTCGTGTTGTGGTCGACCGAAGAGTTCGGCTTCGTTCACCTCGACGACGCCTACGCCACGGGCAGCTCGATGCTGCCGCAGAAGAAGAACGCAGACATAGCCGAACTGTCCAGAGGTAAAGCAGGTCGCCTGATCGGCCACCTCACTGGGCTCCTCTCCACGCTAAAAGGGTTGCCTCTCTCGTACAACCGCGACCTCCAGGAGGACAAAGAGCCGCTGTTCGACTCGCTGGTGCAGGTGCAACGTTCGCTGGCCGCGCTGAGCGGTCTGCTTGCGAGTGCCACCTTCGACACGGTGGCCATGGCGCGGGCCGCCGACGCCCACACTTCGGCGGCGACAGACCTGGCGGAGTGGTTGGTTGCCAAGGGGATGCCCTTCCGCCGGGCCCACGAGCTCGTTGGCTCGGTCGTGCGTGAGTCGCTGCAGCGCCGGGTCCCGCTACCCGAGCTGGTGGCTGCTCACCCTTCGCTGGGAGCTGACGCTGT
>DASSZK010000116.1:0-15114 GCA_035702845.1 Acidimicrobiales bacterium | reverse complement strand
TCCTCTACGGGGCCTGGTTGGCGCTGCGATGAGCGCCGGCGTACGCGATCGTGGGCCGCCCTAGCCCGCCTTGGCCCTGTCAGATGGGGAGCCGTTGCCTGAGATGCCGGATGGTCCGGAAGCTTTGTGCAAGGGAACTCCCGGCCCCCCGCCTGGCAGACCAGTGCTCGCCGTCCGTGCCTGGGTTGACCCATCGGCGCCGGCGCAGAAGGAAGCGCCGGCCGGCGAGCTCACTTCCCCACTATCCCCCCCTAGGTACCGGCGGCGACAGAACTCGACAACGAGCTCGTCGCCGCCGGCCTCGCGTAACATCTCCAATGCAACGACCAGGCTTTGACGCTCAGAAAGCGGCGAGCACTGGCTGTTGTTGCCGGCCCGGGTCGCCCGGGCCTTTTTTCGTGGCACTAGCGGCTCTTGCGCCGGCGGTTCTTCGCCTGGGCCTTTTTGATATTGCGGCGAGCCGCCGCGATCTGCTTACGAGTGGCCATGTTCTCACCTGCCTTTGGCTGCTCAGACCGTCGCGAGGACGAGATTGATGTTCGTTATCTGGTCGGTGCTTTGCAGCCCCTGGGTGTAGGAGGCGACGATCCCGCTCTGTAAGAACAGATCGGGCAGCGACGCGGTGATGAGCACCGGGCTCGCACCTGTCGCCTCGATGGGTGATGCTCCGGGGAAGCCGCCGATATAGGCCGACTGGCCCGAGGTCAATGGGTTAGCTGCCATCGGCACGATCAAGCTCGAGCCGGCGCCGACCGGCGAAACCTGCAACGCCGGGAAACGGTTCGCCGCCACAGCGGCGCAGGTCAGTTGGTACTGCGCCCCCTTTAGGCGCGCAGGGAACGGCAGGTCGAAGGTGAAATCAGCTCCAACGGCAGGGTTCGGCACGGCCTTTACGAACGTGGCCCCCTCGCCCGGCACGGGCACCGAGGACGAGTAGCTCACGTACCAAACGACGCTGGGGGCCGTATGGAAGCTGATCGTCACATATGCGTCCTGGCTCGGCGAGGTGATGATCACCGCCCAGTAGCCCGGTGCCACCTGTACGACGGGGTACTCGATGCTGGTGGCGTCGCCGGCGGCGACCGGGTTGCCGATAGCGAAGTCCACCGACTGGACGGCAACCAACAAACAAGCCGGGTCGTACAGGAGCTCGCCGAGCCCAAGAGGGATGCCCGAATAGGACGCGACCGGGACCTCGACCGAAGAAGGCCCGGGGTTCAGGGCTTTATACAGGGTCGGGACCCCGTTGCCGAGCACGTTGTTGCGGAACATCAGCCCACCTCCGCCCTGTACTGCACGTACGCGTAGCACTTGGAGGCCCCCGAAAGCGCCGTCCAATTGATTGTCAGCTGACTGCCAGAAGGGACCCAGATCGCCGGGTTGTAATCGGCTGCGTCGTGCTGGCCCGCCGTTGTGAAGTCGACTTCCCACCCGTCGAGCTGCACGGACACGCTGCAAGCGACGGTCGACGTCGAGCTGAGGTCGATGAGCTCAACCTGCCAAACAGTGCCATCAGGAGGCACGGGTAGCGCCAGCTGGCACTGTCCCGAGGCCGGGTTGCCCTCCTGGCCGCTCAGCTTTGCGTTGCGGCGCCCGATGAAGGTCCCCGGGTCGAGAGCCCCCATCTGGTTGGCCGCCTGCGCGGCGGCGCGCGTCAGCGCGGCGGTATTGGCGGGACCTACCCGCCCGGTGGGCACCTAGGCCTCCTAGGAAGCCGCGGGAGCGGCGCCCTGACTCGTCGATGAGCCCTGTTCGCCCGTGGCCGACAGCTCGGCCCGTACGCCCTTTACGATCTCGCCCGCCAGGGTGCGGGCGAAGTCGACGGCGTCGAAGGCGGGGGCCGTCGGTGCGGCCGGCAGGCCTGCCCGGGGGGCGGAGGCAATGGCGGGGACATCGATGGCATCGGCGAGACGCTCGGCCTCGCGCTCTTCGAGCGGTCGGGAGGCCTCGGCACGCCGGGCAGCCAGCTGGCCGGCCCAGCTCTGGTCGGTGGTGTTGGGGGTCACGGGTTTCTCCTTCTGGGTCAGGCCGCCAGCGCGGCAAGGGGGGCGATGCGGGTGGTCCCGGGGAAGAGCCGGGAGACGCCTAAGACGATGAGGCCGAGGCCCACCAGGACGAACACACCGGTGAGCACGATGTCGAGGATCCCGCCCTCGACGGAGCCGAACAGGCCCCCCAGGATCGAACTGAGCAACGACGGGGCAGGGGCGGCCCCCGACGAGACAGCAGACAGCTCCTGGGCCGCCGTGGTGGGCGTAGCAGTACTCGACGGCGACGGCGCGTCTGCCTGGGCCTGAGCGCTCGCTACGGAGCTGCTCGGCGCCGGCGTGGTGGCGCCCGTGAAATTGAAACTGGTGAGCGGGCCGCCGGCGGGGTTGGCGCCGGCGTTGGGCAGGTACGTCGAGGGCGTGACGCCGGCGACGGACTTGGTGCCCCAGGCCGAATCGACCCAGGCCTGCTCGACGGCCTGGGAGCTGTTGCCCTGGGCCAGGGCGGAACGGATCGCGGCATAGCCCGGCTGGGGCTGCTCGAGCGTGGCCACGGTGGCATCGACGCCCTGCGGCCAGCTCCGATAGCTCTGCACGCCGGCGGTGTTGACCGGGATGCTGCCTGGCTCTTGCTGGGTCGTGTTCCAGGGGTTGTAGTTGGCCGTATTGTCGGGGACGCCGAACTGAGGTCCGGCCCCGCCCTCCGCGGCCGCCACCGCGTCGAGGGCGGCGACATCTTGGGGCGTGGGCTGGTCGCCCAGGCCCTGTAGGACCTGGACGGCAAAGCTCGAGGGGCTGGTCGGCGCGGAGGCCATCAAAAGAACCCGTTTGCGGGGCCCCCGACAAGGCCCTTCGGTACGGCGGGCAGCGTCTTGGGGGACGACTGGGCCACGGAGCCCTTAGCGGGCGCGGCGGCGCTGGTGGCGGGCTGGTAGGCGGGCTGCGTCTGGGGCGTGGGTGCGGGCGTGGTCGTGCCGGTGAAGTTGAAGCTGCTCGTCGCGCTGGGTGCCATCGTGTACACGGGCTGGGGCGTGTAGGTCGGTTGAGGCTGGTAGGCGGGCTGCGGCTGGGGCGTGGGTGCCGGCGTCGAGACCCCGGTGAAGTTGAAGCTGCTCGGCGCGCTGGCGAGAGCCTCCTTCGAGCTCGCCGTGATCGTGCCGCCCGAGATCGTCGCCGAACCGGAAGGGAAAGAGACCGTTACCGGCGTGGCCGTGGCCGTCACGAGGCCGCCCGAGGCCGTGGGGGTGCCCACAGCGCTGACAGTCGTGCCCGGGGCGGAGCCGGCGATATTGACCTCGACTGGCGCCGGCGACGGAGACGCCGTCCCCTTAACGCCGTCAGAGGTGGCAGCCGGAAGGGCGGTGGCAGTGGTCGATGCGACGTACACACTGGCCGGCGGCGCCGTGGTGCCCGTCGAGCCCGTCGAGCCCGTCGAGCCCGTGCCCGTCGAACCCGAGCCCGAGCCCGTCGAGCCCGGGCCCGAGCCCGTCGAACCCGAGCCGGAGCCTGAACCCGAAGAACTTGAACCTGAGCTGGGCTGCGTGCCGACCGTCGCCCCCAGGGCGTTGATCTCCGACTGAAGCGCTTGGATGGCCGAGAGGTCCTCGGCCTGGAGGGCGCCGACGTCGGAAAGCGAGGCAGCCGTCGACGGGCTGCCCGTCGTGCCCGTCGAGCTCGTCGTGGACGACGTCGAAGAGCCGCCCTTGAACTTGGACCACAGCACGAGGGCGACCACGATCGGGACGCCGATCAGGAGCACCTTTTTGACTGTGGGGTTCATGTTCGCGAGCAATTCGGCCTACTTCTGGAAAGTCGGGATGGTGGGAAGCGCGGCCGCTCCAGTGGCGCCCGGGCCCGGGACCCTCGGGACGAGGGGGTAGGGGTTTTCGAGGTCGGCCCAGCAGAAAACGAGCGGCACTTTCTGGAGGGTCTGCATACGGGCATCGGCCATCGTCGCCATCAGCCCGGCAGCCTGCGAGGCCGCCGCCTGGGCGCGTCCGGCTTCCAATATCCCGCCGGCGCCGAGCGCTTCAGGGGTGCCTGCCGCTACCGAAGTCCCGAGCAGCGGCGCCATCAGCCGACGCTCACGCCGCCGCCGCCGGTGACTTTGCGGCCCTGGAGGGTGCCGGCGAGCAGCGTTGAGCCGTTGAACAACGTTGACAGCAGCGCCGAGGCCCCGCCGAAGTGCTCGAGGACCAAGTACAAGGCGATGAGGAACAGGACCACGCCGACGACGGCCCAGGCGCTGTTCGGCTTGAAAATACTCACGGTATCGCGCTCCTTAAAACGGCAATGGTTTGGGGGACACAAGCCAGCGCACGGCAGAAAAGACGCCCGACACGGCTTTGGTGGCGAGGTTGGCCCGGGACAGGAAAAGGTAAAGGGCGATCACGAGTAGCACCCCGACCACGGCGCCCCAACCCGAAAGCGACGACCCCGAGGTGATGTCGGACGCGACCGCTCCGGGGCTCGCCTTGTTGGCGGCGCTGCGCAGATGACCAGCGGCGCCGGCGACGACCTTGCCCGCCGCCTTGCGGTTGGCGGCCGCCTTCTGGCGTGCCGCTGTGCTGGCCTCTTGGCGGGCTTCTTGTACGCCCGAGCTCCACGCCATCTCTTCTTCGGGGCCGAGCCCCTCTGGCTTTTGCAGGCCTCGCTTGGCCGCGTCGTGCAGGCTTGCCAGCTCGGTCTGGTGGGCGCTGTCGTGGCGCTTGGCGGCTCTGACATAGCTCTTTGGCTTGCCACGACGGTCGCGCTCGCGCTCTTCCTCGTCGAAGTCCTCGACCTCGGAGCCTGAGGCCAGCGCCGAGCCGACGTCTGCCCCGGTTAGAAGGGGTGCCAGGACGCTCATCAGTCCTGCATTACGCCCGGGGGCCCAGTTAGGAGGCCCGGGGCCGACGAGGACGCCTTCGAGCTCGAGCTGAGGCCCACTAGGCGCGCCGGCAGACCTCCGATCAACGTCTGGGTGACCAGCCACACGCCGGCGACTATCAGAAGTACTCCCGCGGCCACCTGGCCGCCGCCGACGCTCATGCCACCTGTCCCGGTTTGGGCGCCTGCGCCGGCGTCGATGAGGTGGGCGACTGGTGCAAGAACTTGGCTTTGAACCACGCGCCGAGCGTGCCGTTGGCCAAGTTGATGGCCACGACAATGCCGAGCAACGCCAGGGCGGCCGATGCGACGGTGCCCATCAGCGGCTCTCCAGTCGTTTGGCCGAGGCCTCGACGCGGTTGGCCGCCATCTCGACCCGCTTGCCTGCGGCCCACAGACGGCGCGAGCCGTCCGGGAGCTCGTGGAGGGCCTTGGAGGCCTCCGCCAGCACCCGGGCAGCACGCGTGAGCTTGTGGGCGCCCCAGATGATGGCGGCCCCCCCCACGGTGCTGGCGATGCCGGCGTACACGCCACCCACGTCACGCGCCCTGACGGATTGTGGCCGCCGCAGCCTCGAGGCTTTGGGCCACGACCTGAGCAGCTGAGACGGCCGGGGCCGCGGAGGTACTCGGGGGCGCCGTTAGCGCCCCCGCCTTGGGTGAGCTCGCGCTGCGGTGCACGTAGGCGCTGACAACAAGCGCAGCGCCGGCGTCGATCACAGCCTTTGCCTGAGCGCCGACGTCGACGAGGCCGGCGGAGCTGAGCACGGCTGCCACGGCGGAGCCCACCGCGAACCAAAAGGACTCGTCCTTCCAAAAGGCCGACTTCATTGCAGCCTCAAGCTGACGTGCACGAGGCCGATGGCCGCGGCGAGCACGACCACGACCCAGAAGCTGGGCTGGGCCAGTAGGTGCGGCTTACCTGTTACGGCCTGGGAGGGCGCCGACGTCGACGAGGCGGCCGGCTGGGCGGTGGTGGTCCCCACCGATGCGGTCGGCACCCCGTAGAGCGCCTCCGCCGTTCCCCACATGCTCATGGCCGCTCAGACCAGGATCTCTTCGTACAGGTTGGTCTTGGCCCCCACCGGGACGGTGACGCCCGAGTCGGGGTAGAGCTGGACCTGTAGGTCGGTGACGCCCTGGAGCAAGATGGCGTCCCGTAGGGCGTTCTCTCGCAGCGTGTCGAAGCACAGGTGGTCGTAGGGCAACGGCGCCCCGTACCAGTCCTGGTTGAGCTGGGCCAGGACGCTCGCCGGGTTGTAGTCCATCGGCGTCTCGGTCAGGCCGTAGTTGAGGGCGATGCGGTCGATCAGGTTGGTCGTGGCCGTCGAGGGCAGCGCCGAGAGCATGTTGGTCGGGGACAGCTCGGCGCGCACGAACAGGCGCTGGAGCACGCCGGCGGTGCGCAGCACCGAGGCCGGCTGCTCGCCGGTGCCGAGCAGGGGCTGGGGGACCTTGTTGAACACATGGACGTGGCTTATGTCGGGCACGACCAGGCGCCCCTGGGAGTCGACGGGGATCTTCCAACGGCGGAGCTCGAAGTTGAAGTTGCCCGAGATCGTTGCGTCGGCCGTGGTCCCGGTGAACAGGTTGGCCTCAGACTCGCGGGTGATGGTGGCCTGCACGAGGTTGGAGCTCGATTGCAGGTACATGCTCGCCACCAGGCTGACCTGGTCGACGGCGATGGGAACGTCCCAGGTGAGGCTGAGCGGGTAGGTGCCGGCCACCAGGGCCGAGCCGCCGCCGCCTACGACGCCGGGGAACTGGTCGACGCCGTTGGTCACAAAGGGGTGGTCTGCGGCGTGCAGGGCGTCGAGCGCCAGGCCGTCAGTGTCCCAAGGGTTGTTGCCCAGGCCCGAGCCGAGCTGGAAGCGGTTGATGAGCCCGTAGGGCCACCGAGCTCCCGGCGTGGGCTGCGTGCCGGCCGTGGTCACGACCACCTTGCCGACGAAGGTGATCTTGATCGAGCTCAAGATGCCCGACTTCGACAGGTTTATCGAGCCGGACTGGCCGGCGCCGGGGTCCGCCATGGGCGTGATCCATTGCTCTTGCTTTTCGGTCGACGCAGCGAAGCTGGCCGGGTCGATCACATAGGGGACGTCCGGCAGGGTGGCCAGGACGCGTGAACCGGTGCCTGAAGGCATGTGCTGAGAGCTCCTAGATTGCGCCGGCCACGGTGGACAGGCCGGGGACGTTGAACCGGAGGAAGGCGACTTTGAAGATCGCCACGGCGGCCACGGCGACAAGTGCCACCGCCAGCCAGAAGCTGACGTGCATGCCAGCTCGACGGAAAAGGCTCATGGGATGGGCTCGCTTTTTAGAGGAAGCTCGCCAGGCCCGAGAGACCGGGGACCATCTTGGCCAGGAGCTTCACGAGCACGATGGCGCCGACGGCGATGAGGGCGATCTTGACGACGGACATGGCCCCAGGTTCAGGTGGCGGCCACCTCGACGTCTACGGGCGCACAGGGGGCGCATATCAGATGGCCACCCGGTGGCCATCTGGCTGAGCTGGGCGTCAGTCGATGTTGTGCGTCGGCGCCTCATCGGGCGCAGGAGCGTCTTTCGGTGCCATTTTCGGTGGGGTGTCTACCGGCAGCAGGTGGCCGAGGGCCGCCAGGGCCGAGGCGGCGAACCGGGCCCACTCGTCGGCAGAAAAGAGCACGCCGGCCTTGCCGTAGACGTCGAGCCAGATCCCGCCTTTGACGACGGCAATGGTGACGTCGCGGGGAGGGGCGCCCCGGCCGGGCAGGGCCCGGCGCGAGAGCTCCCGGTTGAGAGCCACAAGGTGCGGCGCCGGCAGCTCGGCTAGCACAGCACGGGCAGGAGCGAGCGCGTCGACGCTGTCCAAAACAGGAACCCTCTTTCGTTGCTTACGTTTTCCACCGGGACGGGCAGGGCCGCCATGGCCTCCTCGAGCACCCGCAGCGGGATCCCGAGGTCGTCGGCAATGGTCTTTCGGTCGTCGGCCAGATAGAGCGGGTAGATCACGCCATGCGTGAGGTTGGCCCGGGTCGACGTCGAGATCTTGCGGGGGCGGGTCGCGGTCGCCAGGTGGGCGCTGGGCCATTTGCGGCCCGAAAAGACCATGGCCGGCCCGGCGCCCCGGGCGTTGTCGGGCAGGCACGTCTCGGCCTCGTCCGCCAGGACGGCGACGCACGGCCAGCGCGGCGCGATGCCAGGGGGAGGCTGGACAAAGCTGCGCACCGTCGAATAGAGCCGGTCGTAGATGGCCTGGTCGCCCGGGTCGAGCGGGACGAAGCGGATGTTGACGTGGTCGCCCCAGCTGGCCCCGGTCGGGTCAGAGGTGGTGAAGAACTGCGGGAGGTCGAAAAGGGCGCTATTGCCCGGGTCGATCACCACTCTCGGGGGCGGGAACTTGAGGAACAACCACAGGGCTGTTGTCGACTTGCCCGAACCCGAGAAGCCCGTTACCAAAATCCGGCATTGGTAGGGAAGCGAGATCGCGGGCTGTGGCGCGGAAAGAGGCTGCGAGGTTGGCGGGGTCGAGGTTTGGGAGCCTGAGGGGGGCGCCGAGCTGGAGGCAGAGCTCGTCTCCGACGTAGACGGCATTGACGACCCGGTGGGCAACGGGCTCTCCGACCCCGGAGAGGTGAGCGGGGAGGTAGACAACGCCCCCGCTGTGGTCGTTGCCGAGGCTGGCCCAGCCTGCGGCCATTGTTTCGGTGATGTGGTCAAAGAGGTCAGCGGAACTGCCCTCCATGTACTGGCGCAACCACGGCACGCCCAGCGCTATTAGCGGCGCCCACGTCGGCGCGTCCGTGGAGCTGGCCATCTCCATCAGGGCGTTGCTCGCCGCCTCCACCAGTTCCATCATTTTTTGCTTGCTGTTTCGCACGTTTGAGGGCCTCCGTCCGGGCGCCGACATTGCGCGCCCCATAGGTTGACAAAGCGAGGGATATTGCGATCACGTCGCCCTTGATGAGGGCTTTGCGCAGCGCCGGCGAACGGTTGGCAGCCCGGGTGAGGGGCGGCACGATCTGGTCGAGCTCGTCGGGCTGCCAGCGCCACAGGCCGGGGACCCCGGGGGCCCGGTCGACGGTGCTGAGCACCATGCCCAGGCCCGAGAGCAAGCTGCGCACGGTGGCCTCGTCGACGTTGGGGACAACTTCGTCGGGCGTGACGCCAGGGCCCGGGGGGGCGGCGAGCTCGGCGCCGGCCTGGGGCAGCGCCGTCTCGCGCACCGGGGCCGAGACGGAGACGTCGAAATCGCTCACAGGCGGAGGCCCAGGCTTAGGAGCCACTGGCGGTCCTCTTCGTTCGCCCTAACGAAGCGCTCGAAAAGGATTGCAGCTTCAACCACGCATATCGCGTGCATCGCGTTGGCGACGGTGCTGGCCGCTGGTAAGCAGATGTTCGCCTGCGCCAGGCACTCGAGCCTGAGGCGCTCGTCGTGGCTGAGCTTGTCCTCGATCATGCCGCCGGCCGGTGGTAAGGGGAGGGCCCACGCCGCGGCGACGTGGGGTCGTCGCCCCCCTCGCCCGAGCTTGCACCGGACGGGGCGCTTTTCAGCGGCGCCCGGGCAGGGGCCGGACTTGGCGCACTTGCAGCACCGCCCCCTTGTTGGCCAATCGGCACAGATTTCTGTGCCGTAGGGGCCTGTGCCGGTGCGCCGGCGGGAGGCGGCGACTTTTCGAGCCCGCCTCGGCTCATTTTCAGGCGCACCGGCTTTAGCACGGTGACGTTGCCCATCCCGAGGCCGCTTGGCGTAACCGGGGCGCCGGTGGAGGGACCGGTCTCGGCCGGCGCCCCGGGGCTTGGTGTGAACTCCTCCGCCTGCGCGGCCAGGAAAACGTGGCCGCATTTGTTGCAGCTGATCTTCTGGCGGCCCAGCGCCTTTGTGACGCGTTCGGCTCTGCACCTTGGACAAGCCAGCGAGCGGCGAGCACCCATAGCCGGAAAGATAGCCACCAGATGTCCCCCTGACCAGGGATGGCTACCTGATACGCCCCGGGCAAACCAGGACAACTAGGTCAGCAAATACCGGGGCGCATATGGTGGCCACCCGGTGCACACCCGATGGGCATGGCTATTCGGTGGCCACGAGCTCCTGGAGGTGCGCGCCGCAATCAGCGCAGCGGACGTGGCGGTGATCACACGCGGGAGCCTCGGCCCGGAACTGGTTTAGGGCCTGGCGCAACAAAGCGGCCGCCGTCAGCTCCGGGGGCAATTGCTCGAGGAGCTGACGGTCAGCCGCCGTCACGTAGACGTGGACCCGGGGCGTTCTAAGCCGCCTTTTGAGCCCTCGTCGGAAGAGGCCTTTGCAAGCGCCTCGGGGGCTTCTGGCGCCCCGTCAAATAAGAATCGCTCAGCCGCCTGACTGAGCTAAGGGGGCATCTCCCGGTACGCATCTCCCGGCAGGCAATCACCGGTGGGCGAAGCCCCGGGCGGAGCTTTTGCCCGGTTCATAGTAGCGGCAAGTGACGCCCCGCGCCCAGCGACCGGGAGCAGGCCACCGACCGGGAGTAGGCCACCGACCGGGAGCAGGCCACCGACCGGGAGCAGGCCACCGACCTTCCTTGGGGCATAGGGCCTTCCTTGGGGCATAGGGCCTTCCTTGGAGCATGGGGCCTCTGGGCACGGGTACTAGCGTGGCTGGCCGTGGGCGAGCAGGCGAGAACAGCAACCCCCCTGGGTGCGCATGGCGGCGTAGACGGGCGCGGGCGCGCCAGGGTGCGCCTGCTGGCCGCTGGCGCCGCCCACGCCGAGGGGACGAGGGCGATCTACAACAAGGCCATCGAGACGAGCACGGCCACGTTCGAGATGACTCCCAAGAGCCTCCAGGACCAGCTGGCGTGGATCGCCGAGCACTCTGGGGCCTACCCGGCCATCGTCGCCCTGGCAGACGACGACGAGGTGGTCGGCTTCGGATCCCTCTCGCCCTACCGCCCGAGGCCGGCATACAGCACCACGGTCGAGAACTCGGTGTACGTCCACGACGACCACCATCGCAAGGGCATCGGCCGGGCCATCCTCGTCGAACTGGAACGCCTCGCGCAGGCACACGGCTTCCACGCCATCATCGCCCGCATCTCGGCCGACAACGACGCGTCCATCGCCCTGCACACCGCGTGCGGCTTCGAGATGATCGGGGTGGAACGCGAGGTGGGCCGCAAGTTTGGCCGCTGGCTCGATGTCGCCTGCATGCAGAGGCTGGTGTGAGCCGGGCAGGACCTGACGCTGCTACCCACCCGCCGGTGCGCGGCACTGAGCTGCGCCTAACCGAGCGCGTCCTGGACGAGGGGACCGGCCGAGCCGAGTTCGCCTATGACCTCGATGGCGAGAGGTTCGTAGAGACGCTGGAGCTCGGCCCCACCTCGGGGCCGGGTACCGGGCCACCCCAAGCCGCGCTTGACCTCGTACTCGACGCCTGCCACATCCTCATGGGTACCAGCTACTTCAAGCTGACAGCCCCCCGCAGGCTCGTCCTGGCCCGGCCAGCGCCCAAGAACCTGGTCGACGTGGCGAGGCTGGCCTACGACGAGGGAATGCGCGAGTTCGCTGTCCGCAACGGGCTAGAGGTGCCGTTGCGGACCGAGATCGTGGCAAAAGAGATGGGCGCGGCCTTGACCGCCGGGACACGCTTCAACGCAGTGCCCCTGCCCCCGGGTCAGGGCGTCCTCGCTCCCATTGGCGGGGGTAAGGACTCGGCTGCCGTCCTTACGCTGCTGCCCCGGGCCACAGGCTTTTGCGTCTCGCCCACCCCGGCCCAATCGGCCCTGGCCGCCGCCGCCGGCGTAGAGCTGTTGGAGGCGCGCCGTCACCTCGACCCCCATTTGGCCCAAGCCACCACCAGGCCCGGGTCGATGAACGGGCATGTGCCTGTAACGGCCATCAATTCCTCGATAAGCGTCCTCGCTGCGCTGCTCAACGGGTACGGCACCGTCGTGATGGGCAACGAGCGCTCCGCCAGCGAGCCGACGCGTGTAGTGGGCGGGGTGGCGGTCAACCACCAGTTCTCCAAGTCGCTCGCAATGGAGGCGGCCCTCCAGGACGTTTTCGCCGGCGCCGGCATCGACTACTTCTCCCTGTTGCGCCAACTTTCCGAACTGTCGATCGCGGGCATTGTCGCCAGGTCGGCACTTCGCTCCCACTTCCTGTCGTGCAATCGGGCTTTCCGGCTGTCGAGGCCGGCGGCAAGCGCCCAGGGTTGGTGCCTCGAGTGCGCCAAGTGCCTCTTTACCTTCTTGTGCTTCGCCGTCCACATGGCCCCCGACGACGCTCATGCCATCTTCGGAGGTGACCCACTGGGCACCGCGGCCAACGTCCCGGGTTTCCGCGAACTGTGGTCGGACGAGGACAAGCCGTTCGACTGTGTCGGGGAGAGAGCCGAGTCCGCCGTCGCCATGGCCCGGCTCGCTCAGGACGTCCGCTGGGCAGGCTCGACCGTCGTGATGGCTCTGGGCGCCGAAGCGGCCGAAGCGGCCGCGGCCATGGGTGCGGACATGGCCGAGCTGGTGCGACCGGGCGGCCCCCACCTGATGCCGGAGCAGTTCGCCGCGTTGGCTTCGGCCGCAGCGAGCGAGGCGGCGGGCAAAGAGGCATGGTCTTGAACCTGGGCGACCTTTCGGGCGACCCCGTCGTCGTCCTTGGGCTGGGGCGGGACATGGGACCGGCCATGCGGCACCTCGTGAAGGCCAAGCCGAGGCACATTGTCGTGGTAGACGCATCCCCCGTGACCGCCCGTTCACGGTTGAACGAAATGGGGCTCGCGGCGATCCCTGTGCTCGGAGAGCTGAGGCCGGCGCCGGTGTCCACGGTCGCCGTGCGCAGCCCCGGGTACCCCCTCTACGACCCCGAGGTCCAGCGACGGGTGAGAGATGGGATGGTCACAACCACGCCCATGGACCTGTGGCTGGGCGAACGCGGCCGCCTCCCTTCCGTGGCCCTCACGGGGACCAAGGGCAAGAGCAGCACAACGGTCCTGACCGCTACAGCACTGTCGCGCCTCGGTCTGGCGCCCCGCGCCCTTGGCAACATCAGCGTGTCTCCCTGGGAAGCCGAGCCCGCTACCGGCGAGCACCCCGTCCTGGAGATGTCCAGCTTCGTATGCGCCGACCTCCACACCGGCACAACTGTGGCCGCTCTCACCGCCATAGCCGAGGACCACATCGACTGGCACGGCTCGCTTGACAGGTACCACCGGGACAAGGCGCGCCTGTTCCATATGAGCCCGCTTGGCGGTCAAGCGAGCTGGCGGGGGGTGCTCGACGACGTCTTCCTGCCGCCCGCGTTCGATGGCGCTCCCATGGCGCGCGTGCCCGCGCCCGGCGGTGGCGTCCGGGAGCGTAACTGCACCATTGCTGCCGCCGCCGCACTGGCGGCAGCGAACCCCGGCCAGAGTCTTGACGGTGAGGCTCTGGACGCTCTGGCTCGCGACCTTATGGACGCGTACCCGCAACTGCCCGGACGGTTTTCGACGGTCGCCATTGCGGGAGGCGTCGAGTACATAGATGACGCCCTCGCCAGCAACCCTCTCGGCCTGAGCGCAGCACTGGGCTCCGTGGCCGACCGGGAGGCCGTCTTCATTGTCGGGGGCCGAGACAGAGGCGCCGACCTGCGTTCGGTACTCCTTCGCCTGGGCGACCGGCCCGCACACTCCTCCATCGTGTGCATCGACGACGCACGCCACCTGGCCGCCGACCTGCGCCCGCACCTTTATGCCGTCGAAGTGGCAGGGAGCCTGGAAGATGCGGTGCGCCGAGCCGGACGCCTGGTGGGCAGCGGCGGTGCTGTGGTCTTCTCGCCGGCTATGCCGACGCCACCCGACCAGGGGGATTGGCAGGCGCGGTCAAACCGCTTCCGGGCCGCTGTGGCCCGGATGACCGGTACATCGGTCGAGCCCGCCAACCCCGGTGCCTCCTGAGGCCCCGCATGGACCTGCGCGACTTCCAGGAGCTGATGGCGGCAACGTTCGGCGAGCGTGACCTCGCTCGTGGGCGCCCGGCGACCGTGGCGTGGCTGGCGGAGGAGATGGGCGAGCTGGCCCAGGCTGTGCGCAAGGGAAGTCACGACCAACAGCTGCACGAACTCGGCGACGTCCTCGCATGGCTGGCCTCGCTGGCCAACCAGCTCGGGCTCTCGTTGGAGGATGCGGTCGCCCGCTACGCCGACGGCTGCCCGCGGTGCCATCAAGTGCCGTGCGCTTGCTCTGCGTAAAAGGGGGCCGAGGAGCGGGACCAACTTTGCTGCTCTGGCCCCGGTGTGCCGACGTCTAGGAGGTCGTCGAGGCCACAGAGGCCTATCACGCGCCGGAGGAAAGAGGAAGAAGTGCGCACTTTTAGCTCCGCGATGCCTGCTGGAGCAAATCGCGCGCCTTGACAAGCACACCGAGCGTGGACGCTCCGAGGAACTGCACCTCGTTTAGGTCGATAACAAGTGACGCATTGCGAGCTTCGTCGTGCCTGAAGAGAGTATACGCATCAAAGGCGATCAGAACGTGTTCGTGCGCGCAGCTCACCACTTTGAGTGCCTACCGGGTAGCCTGGGGGCAGGAGCCGCAGCATTGAGTTCCTTGCGGTCCGGACCATGTGCCGCCTGAGCTAGGCAGGTACTGCCGGAAGCGATGGTGAGCGATGAGCCCTCCCGGGGACAGCGGGCCCGTCCTGGTCAACTACGAGCAGTTGGTCGCTACGCACGGCGACGTGAGCACGGTGGTTGACCTGAGGGGCCGCTTTGTCTACTGCTCAGCCGCACTGCAGGGCATCTTCGGGTGGCCCCCCGGCGAGCTCGTAGGTAGCTGGGAGGACGACTTCGTCCACCCCGACGACGCTCCGGCGTTGGTCGACAGGCGCGAGGCCAGTTCCCCACAGTTGAGCACCAGCTACCGCTTCCGCTGCCGGGACGGCTCGTACGTCTGGGTGGAGGCGACGTCGCGCAGGACCAACGACGGCGGGACGGATCTCATAGTCAACTCCCTCCATGACATCACCGAGCGCCGGCGCCAGACCATCGCCTTGGAAGTGCGTGCCACCACGGACCCGCTCACTGGGGTGGCGAACCGGACTGTCCTGATGGACCGCCTGCACCAGGGCCTACGCAGGCTTGTGCGCAGCCCCGGGACGGTGCTGGCGGTGCTGTACCTCGATCTCGACCGGTTCAAGATAATCAATGACTCGCTGGGCCACTCGATCGGTGATGACGTGCTACTGAAAATGGCCGAGCGCCTCACCCACCACCTCCGTCCCGCTGACACGCTCGCTCGGCTCGGTGGCGACGAGTTCGTACTGGTGGCCGAG